>WGCB01000626.1 GCA_015494005.1 Caldilineaceae bacterium | reverse complement strand
GGATACGCTCCTGGACCAAGTGCTCACGATCTTGGCCCAGGCCGACACCCGGCTGCTGACCCTGCTGGGACCCGGCGGTGTGGGCAAGACCCGCCTGGCCCTGGCCGCCGCCCGTCAGGCCCTCCCCGCCTTCGAGGATGGGGTCTGGTTCGTCCCCCTGGCCGACAGGGGCCTGCCCACCGAGCCGGCCGACGCCCTCCAGACCCTGGCCGGCGCGGTCACCGACCACCTGGGCCTGACCCTCCAGCAGCCGGACAACCCCTGGCAGACCCTCACCGCCTACCTGGGCCACAAGCGGGCTCTGCTGGTCCTGGACAACCTGGAGCATCTGCTGCCCCTGGCCAGCCGCTTCGTGACCGAGCTGCTGAACGCCGCGCCCCGCCTGGCCATCCTGGCCACCTCCCAGGCCCGGCTGCGCTGCGCCGCGGAACGGCTGCTGCCAGTGAACGGGCTGCCCATCCCCGCACCCGGCCCCATGGCCCTGGAAGAGGCCCGGCAAAACGGCAGCATCGCCCTCTTCGCGGAGCGGGCCGGACGCACCCTCACCGGCTTCCAACTCACCCCGGACAACCTCCCGGCCGTGGCGGCGATCTGCCGCCAGCTGGACGGCCTGCCCCTGGCCATCGAGCTGGCCGCGGCCCTGGCCGACCACTTCACCCCCCAGGAGATGGCCGCCGCCCTCCAGGACGACCTGGCCCTGCTGGCCGAGTCACCCGACGCGGTCGATCGGCCGCCCCGCCAGCGCGGCGTGCAGGCCCTCTTCGATTATGCCTGGAAGCTGCTGGCGCCACCGGAGCGGGAGATGCTGGCCCAGCTCAGCCTCTTCCAGGGCGAATTTGGGCGGGACGCGGCCCTGGCCGTGAGCCAGGGCTCCCTGGCAGGACTGGCCGGGTTGGTGGACAAGTCCCTGCTGCAGGTGGTTCGTCCGGGGCGGTACGCGCTCCACGCGCTGGTGCGTCGCCTCGCAGCCGCGGCCCTGGAGAGCCGACCGGCCCTCCACAAGGCCGCAACCAGCCGCTACATCCACGCCCACGCCACCTTCCTGGAGCAGCAGCATCCGCACCTGCAGGGGCCGGGCCAGCACGCGGCCCTGGCCGCCATCCGCCAGGATCTGGCGAACATCCGCCGGGCCTGGGAGATGGCCGCGGCCCGCGGCCGGGTGGACGCGCTCAGCGCCATGCTGACACCCCTAGTCGCCTTCGTCACCGACAGCGGCCGACTGGCCACCGGCCATGCCCTCTTCACCCAGGCCAGAGAGCACCTGGCCTCCGCGCGGTCCCAGGAGGAGGCGGCCGCCCGGCTGGTGGCCCGGCTGGAGCTCTGGAGTGCCTTCTTCGTGGGCGAGATGGGTTCGATGGAGACGGCCGTCACCCAGCTGGAGGCGCTCCTCCCCCGGCTGGAGCGGCTGGAGGCTGACGACGTCCGGGCCCACTGCCTGCGCATCCTGGGCAGCTTCGAGACCCGGCTGGGGCGGCTGGAGCAGGGGATTGCCCGGCTGGAGGAGGCCCTGGGGTTCTTTGAAAGCGCCGGGAACACGGCCGCCCTGGCCCAGACCCTGGCCGCCCTGGGGTATGCCTGGGAGACCAAGGGGGAGTATCGGCAGGCCCAGGAGGTCCTGGCCCAGAGCGTGGCCATGCTGCGGGAGCTGGACGCGCCCCAGTCCCTGGCCCGGGGGCTGAGCCACTACGGCCTGCTCCGGCACCGGCTGGGGGAGTACGAGGAGGCGGAGCAGGCCTTGCGGGAGGCGGTGGCTCTGAACGAGGACGGGGGCAACCCGCCGTCCCTGGGGGCGTCTCTGGCCAACCTGGGGCTGGTGCTGGCTGCCCAGGGGCGGCCGGCCCAGGCCCAGGCTCTGTTCGAGCGGGCCCTGGCCATCCAGCAGAACGAGGGCAACCGCATCCGGGTGGCCATTCTTTTCAACAACCTGGGGGACGTGGCCAACGCCCAGGGGCGACACGAGGAGGCCCTGGCCTATCTGCAGGAGAGCCTGGCCATCAAGCAGGCGATGGGGGACGAGCGGGGCCAGGTCTTCTCCCTGGTTCATCTGGGGCACACCCACTGGCACCTGGAGCAGCCGGCCCCGGCCCTGGCCGCCTACCAGGAGGCCTTGGTCCTGGCCCGGCGGCTGGACATGAAGCCCCTGATCTTGGCCGCCTTCGTGGGCCTGGCGGACATGGCCTTGACCTGGCGCCAGACGGCCCTGGCCCAGGAGATGCTGCGGCTGGCCGCCGCCCACCCGGCCTCCTGGCGGCGCATCCGGGACGAGGCCAGGACCGTGGCAGCCCGTCACCGGATCCCCCTGGACGCCGCCGACCCCTTGCCCGATCTGGACGAGACGGTCCGCCGGGCCCTGCGCGCCATCGCCAATCGCGTCTTCTTCGGCGGGCTGTTCCACTCGGTGTAGGGGGCGGGATCGGCGGCATCCAGAGCCTCATCGCACCACCAGGGGCAGGAAGACGGTCCGGGGGGTGACGGTCACGGTGATGGTCCCTTGGCTGGTGAGCACGCCGTCGCTGATCGTGTAGGTGAACGCGTCCTGCCCCAGGAAGCCGGGCTCCGGTGTGTAGGTGATGCTCCGGCTGGCGAAGGTGGCCTGGCCGTGCTGGGGCTGGCCCACGTCCACGATGCGCAGCTGGTTGCCCACGTCGTTGGAGAGCACGCGGAAGGTGGTCGGGCCGCCGGTCTCCGCGGTGACCTGGTCGCTGTGCGCCTGGGGCGTGGAGCCGGGCTTGTTGCCGTTGGCGCAGTAGGCCATGGCTTCCGCGTCCGTTCGGTCCAGGCCTGCGCCGTTGCTCGTGAAGCTGTCGGGGACCAGGTAGTCCAGGACCGGGTAGCGGGTCTCCTGGCCGAAGGTGGACGTCTCGGTGACCTCGTAGTAGTAGGGCCGGATCTCGTACTCACACTCCAGCACCCAGGGTTGCCCCACGTAGTCGGATGGAAAACCCGCGATGCTGCCGCCGAACTCCAAGGTGTCGCTCCAGGAGGTCTCTAGGGTGTAGTCCCTGGTGGTCCCGGAACTAAAGGTCTGCCCGTAGCCTGTCTGCAGCTTCACCGCCGCGCCAGCCGTGAAGTCGAACTCGTACCCGATGCTGGATTCACTGCCCAGGGAGGTGGTGGTGAAGGTGCTGCCCTGGCTGTACGTGCCGTAGCTCCATTTGAGGACCGTGTCGCCCAGGGAAATCAGTTTGCCCCGCAACGGCGCGTTGCTCTCCTCCGTGCGGTTCCACAGCAGGTTCCCTCGCACTTCTACCCAGGCCCAGGTGTCTCCCACCGGGTCGTACAGCTGCACCTCGAACTTGCCGTCCGTGGCCGTGCCCTTCTCCCGGACCCTCACAGGATAGCGGCTGGGCTCCACGTGGTTGGCGCCGAAGATCTGCACCTCGCCCAAGGAGAGCTGGGCATTGGGCAGAACCCGCTGCACACGCACGAAGCGGCCCTGCACCGGCTTGGGTGGCGACCCATCGTCCAGGGTCAGGAAGGTGGTCACCCGGCCCAGGGGATCCGCGGCCGTCACTCCCGGCAGCGTGCCAGCCAGATTGTCCAGGGAGAAGGTGTGGACATCGGGCCGGGTGACCACCTTCCTGACCCTGGACGATGGGTCGCCACCCAAGCCGGTGCAGGGCCGCTTCGTGCGTGTGCAGCGGGT
>WGCB01000625.1 GCA_015494005.1 Caldilineaceae bacterium | reverse complement strand
ACGAAGATCTGGGCTAGCATAGGGGCATCCAGCACGTGGCGGATGACCAGGCGGTAGGTGAGGATGCCCAGGATGAAGAGGAGGCCAGCCACCACCGGGATGGAGAAAAGGGGATCCACACCCCAAAGGGTGTAGAGCCAGTAGGTGAAGTACATGGCCAGCATCAGGTGCTCACCGTGGGCGAAGTTCACGATGTCCATCACCCCGAAGATCATGGTCAGGCCCACGGAGATCAGCGCGAAGACGAAGCCGATGAGCAGACCGCTCACCAGGGTCTGGACCAGCAAGGTGACTTCCGGGGACAAATGGAACCTCCCTTATGACTGTGACTACATTCCGGGATTAGGCCACGAGATACGCGACAGCGATAGATGGTCTAGCCTAATCCCGGAATGTTAACCCAATCGATCCCGATCAGCGCTCGGACCACTTGGGGAAGGGCCAGATGATCTCGGCGGAGGCCAGATCGAAAGGCCAGACGGTCTTGTACTCGCCGTCCTGGATCTGGACGATGATGCCGCTGCCTAGGGTGTTCTGGTGGGTCTCGGGATCGAACTTGATCCCCTTCCAGGGCATGATGATCTGGTCCGCGGGGATGTCGGTCTCCATGAGCGCGGCCTGGATGGCCGCGGGGTCCGTGGAGCCCGCCCGGTTGATGGCGTCGGCCAGGACCAGCATCCCGGTGAAGGCTCGGGCCGAGTTGCCGTTCATGTTGGTGCCGTAGCGCTCCTTGTACATGTCGTTGACCGCCTTGACGATGGGCTTGGTCTCGGCCAGGTCCAGGGCCCACACCTCACGGCTGAGGATGTAGTTGGCGTCGTCGCCCAGGGTCTCCACGAACTCGGAGGCCACGAAACCGGCGTCCATAGCGATGATGGCCGTGGGCGCATAGTCCAGCTGCTTGTAGGTCTGCATGTAGAGAATGGCGTCGGAGACGTAGGAGGCCTGGAGCAGCACCGCCTCGCCAGCCGCTTTCAGCTTCTGGACCTCGCTGGAGACATCGGCAGCGTTGGCTTCGTAGGGGATGTTGGCGGCCACGTTGTAGCCGTAGGCCTCCGCGTACTGGTTCTCCAGGGTGGACACGTCCGTGCCCCACAGGGTGTTCTCGTTGAGGATGGCCACGTCGCTCACGTCGTAGCCCTTGGCCTTCATCTCGTCCAGGAACTGGAAGAAATTCTCCGCAAAGAGCTTGTCGTAGGGGGTGGTGCGGAAGAACCACTGGAAGCCTCGCTCGGTCAAGGTGGGGGAGGTGGACTCGGGGTTCAGGAAGGGCACGCCCTCCCGCTCCGCCACCTGGCTGGCCGTGGCCGTCACCGCGCTGTTGTAGGAGCCCACCAACGCCGCCACCTTCTCGTTGTTGATCAGACGCTCGGCCTCGGCCGCGCCTTTCTCCGGGTCGGCTTCGTGGTCGCCCAGGACCAGGCGGATCTTGGCGCCGCCCATGTTGGGCAGGCCGGCGGTCTTGGCCAAGGGCAGGTTCAGATCGTACTCGTTGTTGACGATGTCCGTGGCCAGCTCCACCGCGTTCTTCAGGTCCACGCCGGTGGCGGCCAGGGAGCCAGAGAGGGGATAGATGGCCCCCACCACGATCTCATTGGGCGCCTCGGCCTGGCTCGGAGCCTGGGCAGCCGACTCCTCCGGGGCAGAGGGAGCGGCGCTGGGAGCAGCCGGGGCTGCACAGCCGGCCACGATCAAGGCCAGAATCACAACGACAAACAGAAACTTGGTTCGATGGATCACGGGATTGCCTCCTCTCCCTGTGGTGGAAATGGATCGGACTGGATAGGGCCACACAGATGAGGGGGAAGTTGCAGGGATCGCTTTCCAGGGAAAGCTTCACACGAGTGCTCCGAGAGGACGCCATCGATGGAGGAAGGAGGGATTGGGCCGCGATCCACTCGGCTGGGCGGGTTCCGGAGGGCGACGATAGGGGCGATGGAGAATCAACATTGGCAGGGGGTTCTGGTCCGATGATACCACTGAATGGCGAGATGGGAAAGCGCGCATCAGAGGGGGGTGCACGCAAAAGTTGTCAGGGAATTCCAGTGCTCAGGGAGAAGCTCTCCAGCTTTCGTGCTCTGACAGCCATATCTCTGACAACTCTTACTTGCACCCTCAGAGGGTCTGGGCTCGGATGCAGTCCTACCCGATTTGGAACACCCGGGCAGGCCGGAGCCCGCTTCACGCCCTTTCCTAAACCGCGGAAAGGCACGCGAAAAGTTGACCTTAAGCCATCCGCGGTGATACAGTATATTTCTTGGGGAGACTCGGTCCAAGGGCCGAAGCCATGCCGCGGTGACGAGCTTTGCTAGCGCTCTGCGCCGCGCCCCAGTGACCGGACAGAACGGCCATGAACAAACCGGAAGCCGACATCGTCAACCACCTTACCTATGCCATCGACCATGACCGATGACACCTATTCCTGGGCCACATTGAACGCAGCTCAGCTCAAGTACCTCGTCTCGCCCACGGTCTATCAACTCGGCCGGCAGCTGACGGCGTCGGGCAAGGTCACGTTCGAGGACTACAAGGAGCGCTACGCCCTCTGCCAGGTGGAAGGCCCTCCGGGCGAGGTCTACCAGGTGGAGCTGAAGCTGGTCGGCCCCCAGGACGTGGCCATGCGCTGCAGCTGTGACAGGTCCGCCGCGGGACAGATCTGTCAGCACATCGTGGCCGGCCTCCTGGCCGCCATCGACCATAGACCCGAAGAATCGAAAGGAAACGGAGCCACGGCAGTGAAGAGGCCAGAGCAGAACGATCCCTCACAGAAGACCAGCCGACTGGACTGGCGATCCCTGTGGAACCAGGTGCGTTCCCTGGCAGGCCGGCGCGGGTTCGGGGACCAGTACCTGGTGCTCTCCTTGCAGCGGAAAAGCGTCTACTACAACGTCTCCTACTACCAGATCGTGCCCTACGTGGTCTCTGCCATACCGCTGGTCGAGCTGGGCTACGACCCTCAAGAGCTGCAGGATCCGAAGGTTCTCGTAGAGGCCCTGGGCAAGCTCCCGGCCTACCACTTCAAGGAACAGCGGGGCCCGCAGATCAGTCAACTGCGCCAGCAACGGTTTATCAACGTGGGCCTGGAGCTGGCCACCCTGGTTCCCTGGTTGATGTTGAGTAGCTCATCTTACTATGACTTCTACTACGACGATTCCAAGCGCGCCCTGAAACTGGGCGGTGTGCTCCAGTGGCTGGCCACCGAGAACAAGTCGGTGCCCCTCTTCCTGGGGACCGAGAAACGCCCGGCCCGCACGCCTGTGACCGTCCTGTCGGGCCTGCTCTACCCCTGTCTCCGCCTGCGCAACCTGGAGGACGGCAGCCTGGAAGTGACCGTGGAGCTCCCGGACCTGTACGACTCCCAGAGAGCCCCTCTGCGCTACCAGCAGTACGAGATTGTGCTCCAAAACCCCCTCTGGGTGCTCCTCGACAACCAGTTCCTGGCCCGCACCACGGACGCCAGCATGATCGCAGTGCTTCAGGAGCTGTGGGGCGAGATGCCCGTCACCGTCCCGGCCGAGGAACGGGGCGAGTTCCTGAACGCCATCGCCCCCCTCCTGGACAACGAGCTCTACGTTCCGGATGTGACGGTCCTGCCCCGGTTCGTGGACACAGAGAGCTTCGTTCCCCGGCTCTATCTGCGGGAGGAGAA
>WGCB01000624.1 GCA_015494005.1 Caldilineaceae bacterium | reverse complement strand
GTGCGTGCCCTACCCACCAACTACGCGGGGCGCGTGGAGCACTTCCTGCACGAGTACCTGGGCAGTCCAGGACAGCCTGTTCCCTTTGGCGGTCGCCGGTGACGATAAGCGCATGGTGGACGTTCCCGGCAATGCGCACACTGCGGTCGGCCGCGGCCAGGGCAGTGGAGCGTTGTTCACGAAGCGTCGCCAGCAACGCCCCGGTATTGTCGGCGATGCGCGCCAGCTCCCGGCTGTCGTGGATGGCCCGCAGGACCTCCTGGTTGCCCAGCTCCTCCTCGAAGGCGCGCAGGAAGTCGGTCAGGGCGCGGGCGGCCTCGTCCCGGTGGCGCTCCCCCACGCGGGGCAGTTGGGCGGCCCAGGCCGCGGCCAGGGCGTTCACGTCGGGCGCGCCCCGCCTTGTGAGGAAGCGGCTCAGCTCCCGGGCCACGTCCGCGCGGCGGAAGAAGGTCTCGTCCACCAGGGCGGCGGTCCATTCGGGATGCTGTCGTGCAAAACGGTTCAGCGCGCGCAGGAGGGCCGTCTGGAAGGCCAGGCGGGCAGGGTCCCGGCCCAGCCAGGCGCGCACCTGGCCGGTGAGGCCCGTCTGTTCCAGGAGGTGGCTGAAGACGGCCTCGGCGGCCGCAGCGACAATGGTTTCCAGCATGGGGTTCCTCGGGGTGCGTTCAGGGGCGTATGGGAGCGTCTTCGTTCGCAAGCGACCACACAGCTTGATGACAAAATCCGTAGGGCCGCGTCGTTTTCAGTGTACTGGAAATGGGCCGAAAAGAAAAGGGCGAACGCCGCAGGGCCCGTAAAATTGTAAGGCCCGTTCCAAACTGGCTGCTGTTTTGAGCTTCCTCGCGCCTCGATGGTATAGTATGGCCGTAGACCACTGTTGCACGCCTCTTTGACCTCGCAGACGTTTTTCGACAGCTGATCTGTACCGGTTGCCCGCATCATTTGTCACCAGTTTTCTTCACGCTGAGGGCCCGTCATGGCGAACGATTTTGTCCACCTGCACACCCATTCCGAGTATTCCCTCCTGGATGGCCTGGGGCGGGTGAAGGATCTGGTCTCCGAGGCCAAGCGCCTGGGACAGCCGGCCCTGGCCCTGACGGATCACGGGGCCATGCACGGGGCCATCGAGTTCTTCCGGGCGGCCAAGCAGGCGGAGATCAAGCCCATCATCGGCGTGGAGGCCTACCAGACGGTCTGGGGCCGGCCCATGGACGGCCGGGACGCCCAGTTCGACCGGGAGAACTACCACCTGCTCCTCCTGGCCAAGGACATGACCGGCTACCGCAACCTGCTCAAGATCGTCAGCGCCAGCCACCTGAACGGCTACTACTACAAGCCTCGGGTGGACCACGACTTCCTGGCCCAGCACGCGGAGGGGCTGATCGCCACCACCGGCTGCCTGGGCGCGGAGGTGCCCCAGCTCCTCATGCAGGGCAAGGAGAAGGAGGCCTACGAGCGCCTGGGCTGGTACGTGGAGCTCTTCGGCAAGGAGAACTTCTTCATCGAGCTCCAGGAGCACCAGATCCCGGAGCTGGTGCAGGTGAACAAAGTGCTGGTCCCCTGGGCCAAGAAGTTCGGGCTCCAGCTCCTGGTCACCAACGATGTCCACTACGTGCGGGAGGAGGACAGCTCCCCCCACGACATCCTCCTCTGCGTGCAGACCGGCGCCCGGGTCAGCGACGAGAAGCGCATGCGCATGAGCGACGGCAGCTACTTCCTGAAGAGCCGCCAGCAGCTGGAGGAGACCTTCCGCCCCTTCATCGACCTGCCGGCCAGCGCCTTCGACAACTCCCTGCGCATCGCGGAGATGTGCCAGGTGGACCTGGAGGACCCCACCTACCATCTGCCGGACCTGCCCATCCCCGAGGGCTTCACCTACTCCTCCTACCTGCGCCACCTGACGGAGCAGGGCCTGCAGCGCCTCTACGGGGACCGGGCCAGTGACCCGGCCATCCAGGAGCGCAAGGAGCGGGAGCTGAGCATCATCAACCAGATGGGCTTCGACGTCTACTTCCTCATCGTGGCGGACCTGTGCGACTTCGCCCGCAGCAAGGGGATCTGGTGGAACGTCCGGGGCTCCGGGGCCGGCTCCCTGGTGGCCTACTGCCTGGGCATCACCGGCCTGGATCCCCTGAAGAACAACCTGATCTTCGAGCGCTTCCTGAACCCGGGCCGGGTGAACATGCCCGACTTCGATCTGGACTACCCGGACGACCAGCGGGAGGAGATGATCCGCTACACGGTGGAGAAGTACGGCAGCGACCAGGTGGCCCAGATCGTCACCTTCGGCCGCATGAAGGCCCGGGCCGCGGTCCGGGACGTGGGCCGGGCCCAGGACATCAGCCTGGACCAGGTGGATCGCATCGCCAAGATGATCCCGGCCATCCCAGGCAAGCCGGTGACCATCCGGGGCGTGCTCACCGAGGGGAACGAGTTCTACAACCCGGAGCTGGTGCAGCTCTACGAGAAGGAGCCCTGGGTGCGGGAGCTCCTGGACGCCTCCATGCAGCTGGAGGGGGTGGCCCGGCACTCCAGCGTCCACGCGGCCGCGGTCATCGTGGCGGACCGGGAGCTGACCCACTACACTCCCTTGATGCGGGGCAACAAGAACACCATCACCGAGACGGTCACCCAGTACGAGTTCCCCATCCTGGAGTCCATCGGCCTGCTGAAGGTGGACTTCCTGGGCCTGAGCACCCTGACGGTCATGCGGGAGGCCACCCGGCTGATCCAGGAGCATCACGGCGTGGAGCTGCGCCTGGACAACATCCCCTTCGAGGGCGAGGAGGCCCGGGAGGCCTTCCGACTCCTCTCCAGCGGCGAGACCAGCGGCGTCTTCCAGGTGGAGTCCCAGGGGATGCGCCGGGTGCTCACGGAGATGCAACCCACGGCCTTCGAGCACATCGTGGCCACCATCTCCCTCTACCGGCCCGGCCCCCTGGAGTACATCCCCAACTTCATCCGCCGCATGCACGGCGAGGAGGAGGTGGAGTTCAAGCACCCGGCCCTGGAGCCCATCCTGGCCGAGACCTACGGCATCATCGTCTACCAGGAGCAGATCATCCAGATCCTGAGCCAGCTGGCCGGCTACACCCCGGGCGAGGCGGACCTGGTGCGTCGGGCCGTGGGCAAGAAGAAGGCCAAGGAGATCGAGCGGCACAAGAACATCTTCATCAAGGGCTGCGTGAAGAACGGCATCCCCAAGGAGGCAGCCGCGGCCATCTACGCGGACATCGAGTTCTTCGCCCGCTACGGCTTCAACAAGGCCCACGCCGCGGACTACGCGGTGATCACCGTGCAGACCGCCTACCTGAAGGCCCACTACCCGGTGGAGTACATGGCCGCCCTGCTCCTGGTGGAGCGGGACAAGACGGACAAGGTGGTCAACTTCATCAACGAATCCCGGCGCATGGGCATCCAGGTGCTGCCGCCGGACGTGAACTACAGCGGGCTGGACTTCGAGATCCAGGAGATGCCCCAGGACGAGGGGCTGGAGGCCGCCACCCGGGACCCCAACCTGGGCTACGAATTCCCGGTGCCGCCGGGCAGCGCCATCCGCTTCGGCATGGCCGCGGTGAAGAACGTGGGCGAGGGGCCGGTCAAGGTGATCCTGGAGGCCCGGGAAGAGGGCGGCCCCTTCACCAGCCTGGACGATTTCTGCGACCGGGTGGACCTGCGCAAGGTGAACAAGCGGGCCCTGGAGTGCCTGATCAAGGTGGGGGCCCTGGATCGCTTCGGCAAGCGCAGCCAGCTCCTGGCCGTGCTGGACCAGCTCATGGCCCGGTCCGCGGCCACCCACAGCGCCCGAGAGAGCGGCCAGCTCTCCATGTTCGATCTGATGGGCGACGCCGGCCAGCCCCAGACCGCGCCCATCCGCCTGCCTGAGATGGAGGAGACCAAGGGCCGGGAGCGGCTCCAGTGGGAGAAGGAGCTCCTGGGCGTCTACGCCAGCAGCCACCCCCTGCAGCAGCTGAACGTGGACCTCTCCCAGATCGTCACCTGCTCCTGCGCGGAGCTGGGGGAGGAGCACGACGGCCAGAACGTGACCATGGCCGGGATGATCGCCGGGGTGCGCACCACCGTCACCAAGAAGGGCGACCGCATGGCTTTCGTCCAGCTGGAGGACCTGATGGGCCAGTGCGAGGTGGTGGTCTTCCCCCGGGCCTACGCGGACTACCAGGAGCTGCTGGTTCCGGACAACATCATCCTGGTCAAGGGCAAGGCCCAGAGCCGCAACGGCCGCACCAGCGTGTTGGCAGACGAGATCAAGAAGCACGTGGAGATCGCCCAGGACGTGGGCGCTCCCAATCCCTACCAGGAGAAGCTCATCGACATGCCCACCTTCAACGGCCAGTCCATCCACGAGAGCCCCGCGGAGTACACCCCGGCCAAGGCCCAGGGCGCCAGCGGCCCCGACACCCTGGCCGACATCCCCCCGGACGAGATGCCCCCGGAGGAGCGCAACCCCTTCCTGGACGAGATGCCTTCCTGGATGATGGCGGAGTACGAGGCGAGGAACACAGAAGGCGGGGGTCGGGAGGTGAAAGTTGGGAGTCAAAAGGGGACGGCAGACGAAGGACCGAAGGCGGAAGACCCCGCCCGGAAGGTGGAAGTCGGAAGTCAGAAGCCGGAGGACGCGCCGGAAACCGCGCCTCGCGTTTCACGTTTCGGGCCCGGGGAAAAGGAGGCCACGGACTCGTCCCGGGGAATCGTGCCCAACCCACAGCCCCCTCGCTCGCCCGAGCACTCGAGCACCCGATCCCCTTCCAACGGCCGGCGCCAGCCCCGCCTGCTGCGCATCACCTTCACCCGCACCGGGGACCTGGAGCGGGACAAGTACCGGCTCAAGGAGATCGTGGACCGGGTGCGGAATCCCAAAGGCCGGGACCGTTTCGTCCTGGTGATGGAGTCCAACGGGCAGCGGGTGCGCCTGGCCTTTCCCAACGACCCTTGCACCGTGAGCGAGCGGCTGGTCAAGGAGCTGCGCAGCCATTTCCGGGTGGACGTCTCCGTGGAGAATGGCCACTGAGGAGAATGGCCACCGAGGAGAACGGCCACTGAGAGCCCTTTCCGTCTCAGACATTTCGGGAGGAAACCCATGCCCGAAGAGAGTTTCGAGGACCGTTATTTCGACGTCCTGCAGAACATCGAAGCGGCCATTGTGGGTGTCTACCGGGCAGATCCGGAGTTGACGGATCTGGAGGTGATGAACACCCTGGACGCCCTGATCCGCCGCTACCGGGCCGAGGCCCGCGGCCGTGAGCCGCGCACGCCTCGCCTCCTGGGCAGGATCAAAGACCTCTACGAGGTTCTGGAGCAGGCCTGTGAGTGGCGCCTGGGCCGGTCCAAGGTGAAGACAGTGGACGGCAAGGAGATCGGCCTGCCACCCGAGGTGGAGCCCCTCACCCCGGACGAGATGGTGGCGGTCCTCAAGCGCATCCAGCGCTCGGTGAAGAGGTGGACGAAAGAGGGTGGCCGCCAGGGCTACCTGAACTTCGTGAATGAGTTCATTCCCTGAGCCCATCCTCTCCAACCACTTGCTCGAAATAGGTCTCGAAGCGCCGGTGCAGCTCCTGGGTGATGGGCCCAGGACGCCCCGCGGCGATGGGCTGACCGTCCAGGCGGACCAGAGGCAGGACGTGGCGGCTGGTGCTGGTGAGGAAGGCCTCGTCCCACCGGCCCCGCTCGGCCAGGGGCAGAGGCCGGCGCTCCACCGGGATCCCCGCCTGCTCCGCCAGGCGCAGAACGATCTGCTGGGTCACCCCGTCCAGGATCTCCCCCACCGGCGGCAGGAGCAAGGTCTCCCCTTGGACCACGAAGAAGTTGCTGCTGGACCCTTCCCGCACGTTGCCATCCCGATCCACCAACAGACCCTCGTGTTCCCCCGCGGCCCGGGCCCGCTTGCGCGCCAGGGTGTTGACCAGCATGTTCAGGGACTTGGAGCGGGGAATGGCCCGCTCGCCCTGATAGGTGACCGCGCCCACCCCCTGCTCGTAGGCTTCCGGGGGCAGGATGCGGGGCGGCTCCAGCCAGAGGAAGGTGGCAGGCTGGGTCTCGTCCCCGTTCTCCAGCAGGGCGAAGAGACGCACCATGCCTCGGGCCACCTCCTGGACGCCCAGGGCCTCGACCAGGGCCTCGTGCAGCTCCTGGATCCAGCGGGTCACGGTGGCCTGATCCCCGGCCAGGGGCAGCTCGATGAGGGCCGCGGACTCCTCCAGCCGGGCCAGGTGATCCGGCAAGTGGAAGAAGTGGCCGTTCCAGAGCTGGATGCTCTCGTAGACGCCGTAGGCCCCGTAGAGGGTGGGGCTGCGCACAGAGATGGTGGCGTCCTCGGGCAGGAGCAGCGCGCCGTTGTAGGAGACGAAGTAGGGAAGCCGGGTTGGGGTCGAAGTCGGGGTCGTCATGGCGTCTACCAGTCCATGCCTGCCAGGATCTCCTCCGGGGAGCCGCTCAGCCGCCGCACCGCCACGCCAGCCTGGCGCAGCTCCTCCTCCACGGTCAGGGGAATCAGCTCCGGACCGCCCACCAGGGTGACCTCCTGGGCCTGGGCCGCCTCCTGGGGCTGGAAGCCGAAGGCCAACCCCTGCTCGGCGATGACCGGGGCCAGCAGGGTCAGGAGCACTTGGCT
>WGCB01000623.1 GCA_015494005.1 Caldilineaceae bacterium | reverse complement strand
TCCTGATCCCGGACCGCTCCCGCATCCGCCCGGCCCTGAACCAGTTCTTCGAGACCCCGCGGGAGCTCCTGGCGGCTGGCCCCACCATCCCGGCCAACAGCGTGGCCTCGGCCATCGCTCAGCAGGTCACGGACCCGGATCCTCAGGATCCTCACACAGTGGACGACGTGACCGCGGCCCGGTTGGAGATCCTGAACGGCACCGGCTACCCGGGGGTGACCGACCGGGTGCGGGCCCTGCTGGAGGAGCGGGGCTGGCAGGTGGTCCGGGTGGGCGAGGCGGATCGCAGCGACTATCGTCGCACCCTGCTGGTCAACTACCGGGCCTCGGATGAGCTGGTCCAACGGGTGGGACAGGACCTCTCCCTCCAGTCCAACCTGCCTAAACTGAACGGCCTCATCATCTCCGACACAGTGGATCTGCGCATCGTCGTGGGCCAGGACTTCCTGAAGAACGTCCTGGGCGACACGGCCCAACCCTGATCGATCCTGCCCCCGAGCTATCTCTTCCCCTTGCCTGCCCATCACACATCACCGACAGCCCCACTCCCCCTCCCGAATGTCCACACAGTCTGTTTCTCCGTGTTTTAGCGTAGTCTCTGCGACCCATGCGACAGGAGAGCACAGCCGTCGATATTGAGAGTACGGGATTGGGCACATTGAAAGGACAACGACCCGCATGGCAACCCTGGCAGCCCGGCAAGAGATCATTGCCGCCTTCAACATCATGATCGCCGCACGACTCGGAGAGAAGCTTCACGCTCCTTTCACCCCCGAGGAGATCGTGGACATCCTCACCGCAATGGCGGAAGCCGACGGCATGGCTGCCCAGCCTCGCCCGGAACGCCGCAACAACCGCTACTGGGCGCCTGCGGAAAGCGTCTGAGTCCAATCCCTCCTGGCCCCTCTTCCTCGCCTACCCGGTAACCGGGTAGGCGTTTTTTTTATGTCTAACCCCTGCGGACAGCAACTATTGGGCGGCTACGGTGTTTCTGCCTATGGTGAGGCCATCGTCGGCGCCTCCCCCGTGTTCACCTGTAGGATCGAAGGAACCCAATCCCATGACCGAATTCGCAACCCCCAAAACCCGTGACGAATCCCTGCCCAGAAACGAACCGGCGAGCCCAGGCCCGGATCGGACCCATCACCTGGACGGCGCTCGCCTGCGGCAACTCTTCGAGACGGGCGTCTCCTGGCTGGAAGCCCATGCCCCTCACATCAACGCCCTGAACGTGTTCCCCGTGCCGGACGGGGACACGGGCACCAATATGCTGGCCACCATGCGCAGTGCGCTGAAGGCCCTGACCGAATCCAGGAGCGGGGCCGAGGCTGGCGAATCTGTGGTGGAGGTGGCCCGGCGCGCGGCCCGGGGCGCGGTGCTGGGCGCTCGAGGCAACTCCGGCGTCATCCTCTCCCAGATCCTGAGCGGCTTCGCCCAGATGCAGGAGCGCAAAGAGCATCTCACCGCGGCAGACCTGGCCCGGGCCTTCCGCCGAGCCAGCGACAGCGCCTACCAGGCCGTGATGAAACCAGTGGAGGGGACCATCCTCACCGTGGCCCGGGCCGTGGCCGAGGAGGCGGAACAGGCCGCGGCGGAGAGCGGCGACGTCCACGAGCTGTTCCGGCGGGTCACCCAGGCCGCCCGGGAAGCCCTGGCCCGCACCCCGGAGATGCTGCCCATCCTGAAGCAGGCCGGTGTGGTGGACAGCGGCGGCCAGGGGCTGGTCACCCTGCTGGAGGGGATGTTCCACGGCCTGCGGGGAGAGGCCGCCCCGAGCCTGGCCCACCCGCTGGAAACGGACGAACCCCAGGCCCTGCCCGAGCTGGAGGATCTGCCCCCCATGCTGGCGGAAGGCCGCTACGGCTACGACATCCAGTACCTGATCCACGGGCAGGACCTGGACGTGGCGGCCATCCGGGCCCAGATCAATCGCCTGGGCGAGTGCCCCCTGGTGGTAGGGGACAGCAGCCTGGTGAAGGTGCATGTCCACGCCCTGACGCCAGGCCCGGCCCTGGACTACGGCGCCTCCCAGGGGATGCTGGACGACGTGGTAGTGGAGAACCTGGACCTCCAGTTCCAGGCCTTCTCCCAGAAGGAGGCCGGAGGGACCGAGCCAACCGGCCCACGGGAGCTGAAGACCGAGGACCTGACCGGCGTGGGCATCGTGGCCGTGGCGGCCGGTGAGGGCCTGGCCCAACACTTCCGGGAGCTGGGCGCCAGCGCGGTGATCCGGGGCGGGCAGACCATGAACCCCAGCACCCAGGAGCTCCTGGCCGCGGTGGAGTCGGTCTCCGGGGAGGCGGTCATCCTGCTGCCCAACAACGGCAACATCCTCCTGGCCGCCCGCCAGGCCCAGGAGCTGGCCAGCCGCCCGGTCTACGTGGTGCCCAGCCGCAGCGCGCCCCAGGGTTTCGCCGCCATGATGGCTTTCGACTACAGCCAGGACGGCCCCACCAACGCGGCCAACATGACCCAGGCCCTGGCGGACGTGGTCACAGTGGAGGTGACCACCGCGGTGCGGGACAGCCAGGTGGATGGACTGACCGTGGCCCAAGGGGATGTCATCGGCCTGCTGGACGGCAAGCTGGTGGCCACCGGCTCCCAGGACGCCCAGGTGATCGAGGCCATCATGGGCCGGATGGAGCTGGACGAGTACGAGTTCATGGCCATCTACTACGGGGAGGATTCCTCAGCGGAGGAGGCGGAGGCCCTGGCAGAGGCGCTGGCCGCCCGCTACCCAGAGCTGGAGATCGAGGTCCATCCGGGCGGACAGCCCCACTACCGGGTCATCCTCTCCATCGAGTGAGCCAGGACCCAGCAAGCCATCTTTCCGGCGGCATTCCCGCCCTTTTTCAAGAAAGACAAATACAGAAAGACCAACCATGAGCAAAGCCATCGTGATGACCGACAGCACCTGTGGGCTGCCGGCCGAGATCCTTGCAGAAAAGAACATCCTGGTGGTGCCCTGCCGGGTCAATGTGGGCCAGGCAGTCTACCGGGAAGGAGTGGACCTGACCGCGGAGGAGCTTTACCGGCAGATGTTCGCCAGCCAGGAGACGCCCACCACCTCCATGCCCGCAGGGGAGGACTACCAGGCTGCCTTCCAGCAGGTGATGGACCAGGGCTACGATCAGGTCCTGGGTGTCTTCGTGGGCAGCGCCTACAGCGGCACCTTCAACGGCGCCCGCCTGGCTGCACAGGAGTACCCCCTGGAGGTGGAGCTGGTGGACAGCGGCACCACGTCCCTGGCCTTGGGCATGTTGGCCATGCACGGCGCGGATCTCCTAGCCCAGGGCGCCTCCCTGCAGGAGGCCAGGGCGGCGTGCCGACGCCTGTCCGAGGGGGCCGAGGCCCACGCCCTGCTGGACACCCTGGAATACGTGCGCCGGGGCGGACGCATCGGCCGGGTGGGGGAGCTCATCGCCACCATGCTGAACATCAAGCCCATCCTGCGCCTGGCCCGCAACTCCGCGGACGTGGTGGCCCGCACCCGCAGCCAGAAGCGGGGCATCGCCAAGATCAAGAGCACGGTGGAGGAGGCCGCACCCCTGCTGGGCCTGGGCATGATCCACACCAGCGACAGCACCCGGGAGCTGGCGGCCCAACTGGCGGAGGAGTTGGGCCGCTTCGTGGTGGAGGGCGGGCCGATCCTGGTGGCGCCGACCAGCGCGGCCCTGGCCGTCCACACCGGTCCGGG
>WGCB01000622.1 GCA_015494005.1 Caldilineaceae bacterium | reverse complement strand
GTTTTCTTCACGTACTTCCAGTGTATCAGGTATGCGGCCCAACCTTCATCTTTTCATCAGGACTAAAGTGATGTGTAGCTAGAAACTGGATAGGATTTTCGAGGCATGCTCCCTGACGCAACCCTTGCCCTGCGTAAGGTCTCCCAACCAACCACGCTTGCCCATGGCGGCGTCGAATTCCGCCGCACATTCCCCTCCGATTCGTCCCCCAGATGTTGGCCTCCTGACATTTCTTTTCGGTTCGATCCGCTAGGATGGCAGGGAGCGCTGCCCCGGGCAGCTTTTCTTTCGCGCAACACTTGCTTGACACACTCGACACACGGCACGCTTCACATAGAGGACGGAGGAAATTCCATGCCCCACTACGACGCCATCATCATCGGATCCGGACAGGCCGGCAACCCCCTGGCCCACAACCTGGCCGACCAGGGCTGGCAGGTGGCCCTGATCGAGAAGGAGCACCTGGGTGGCTCCTGCATCAACTACGGCTGCACCCCCACCAAGACCCTGGTGGCCAGCGCCCTGGCCGCGCACATGGCCCGCCGGGGACCGGAGTTCGGCGTCCACACCGGGCCGGTGCAGGTGGACATGGCCCAGGTCATGGCGCGCAAGGACCGCATCGTCCAGCAGTGGCGCCAAGGCCAGGAGGGGCACGTGGCCAAGCGGCCCAACATCACCCTCTACCGGGCCACCGCCCGCTTCACAGGCCCCCACACCGTGGAGGCGGACGGCCAGGAGCTCACCGGTGACCACATCTTCATCAACACCGGCACCAGCCCCCGCATCCCGGCCATCCCTGGGATCCAGGAGGTCCCCTACCTGACCAACCGCACCATCCTCGCGCTGACCGAGCTGCCGGAACACCTGCTCGTCCTGGGCGGCGGCTACATCGGCCTGGAGTTCGGCCAGATCTTCCACCGCCTGGGCAGCCAGGTGACGGTGGTGGTCCGCTCCGACGCCATCCTCTCCCGGGAGGACCGGGACGTCTCCGACACCCTGCGGGAGGCCCTGGAGGCCGAGGGCATGCGCTTCGTCCTTTCCTCCACCCCTAGCCAGGTGGCGCAGGACGATCAGGGCCGGATTCAGCTGACCGTCACCTCCCAGGAGGAGCCAGGATCCAGCCAGGTGCTCACCGGCTCCCACCTGCTGGTGGCCACGGGACGGATCCCCAACAGCCGGGAACTGAACCTGGACGCGGCCGGCATCCAGGCGGATCAGCGGGGTTGGATCCAGGTCAACGAGTACCTGGAGACCAACGTGCCCGGGGTCTACGCCCTGGGGGACGTGAAGGGCGGCCCGGCCTTCACCCACATCTCCTACAACGACTTCCAGATCGCCTACCACAACCTCTTCCACTCGGACCGGCGCTCCATCCGGGGGCGGCTGGTGCCCTACACCCTCTTCACGGACCCGGAGCTGGGCCGGGTGGGCATGACGGAGAAGGCGGCCCGCGCCGCCGGCCACAACGTGAAGGTGGGCTCCATCCCCATGGGCTGGGTGGCCCGGGCCATCGAGAGCAACCAGACCCAGGGGATGATGAAGGTGGTGGTGGACGGGGACACGGAGCGCATCCTGGGCGCGGCCATCCTGGGGCCCAGCGGCGGGGAGCTGGTCCAGACCCTCATGGTGGCCATGATGGCCGATGCCCCCTGGACCCTGCTCAAGGGCGCGGTCTACATCCACCCCACCCTGACCGAAGGCTTCTTCACCCTGATGGACAGCGTGAAGTGAACGGACAGTGTGCAGTGAGCTGACAGTGTGCAGTGAGCTGACAGTGTGCAGTGAGCCAACAAAAAACTTCCCGGAAGCGTCTGGCTTCCGGGAAGTGGCGGGGTGATTCGGTTGTCGCGGTGGGTTAGCTGCCGGCGAAGGCCCGACGCAGGGTCTGGGCGTTGATGGCCACGATCACCGTGCTCAGGCTCATGAGCAGGGCGCCCACCGCCGGCGACAGGGCCGGCACGCCGAAGGGCACCAGCACCCCCGCGGCCAGGGGCAGGGCCACGATGTTGTAGCCCGCCGCCCACCAGAGGTTCTCGATCATCTTGCGGTAGGAGGCTCGGCTCAGCTCGATGATGCCTACCACGTCCAGGGGATTGCTGCGCACCAGGATGATCCCCGCGGACTCGATGGCCACGTCCGTGCCGCTGCCGATGGCGATGCCCACGTCCGCCTGGACCAGGGCCGGCGCGTCGTTGACCCCGTCCCCCACCATGGCCACCTTCTTGCCCTGGGCCTGGAGCTCCTTCACTTTGGCCGCCTTGTGCTCCGGCAGCACCTCCGCGAAGTAGATGTCGATGCCCAGCTCCTCGGCCACGGCCTTGGCCACGGCCTGGCTGTCCCCGGTGATCATGGCCACCAGGACGCCCAGCTCGTGCAGGCGACGCACCGCCTCGTAGCTCTCCGGCCGGATCACGTCGGCCAGGGCGAAGGCGGCCAGGACCTGGCTCTCCCGGGTCAGGTAGACCACGCTCTGGCCCTTGCGGCCGGCCCCCTCCGCGAAGGCCCGGATTTCCTCCGGGAGCTGGGCCTCCAGCATCTCCAGCAGCCGGGGCCCACCCACGTAGTAGGTCACCCCGTCGATGATGCCCTTCACCCCCCGGCCCTTCAAGGCCTGGAACTCACTCACCCGGGGCGGCGAGACGCCTCGCTCCTGGGCCGTCTGCCGGATGGCCTGGGCGATGATGTGCTCCGAGTCCGCCTCCAGGGCGGCGGCCAGGGCCAGAGCCTCCGCCTCGTCCACGCCCTCCGCGGTGGCCATGCCCACCACGCCCTGCTCGCCCTTGGTCAGGGTGCCCGTCTTGTCGAAGAGCACCGCGTCGATCTCCCGCATGGCCTCCAGGGCCAGGCGATCCCGGATGAGCACGCCCCGCTGGGCCCCCAGGGAGGTGGTGATGGCCACCACCAGGGGCACGGCCAGGCCCAGGGCATGGGGGCAGGCGATGACCAGCACCGTGACCACCCGCTCCAGCACGTCCACGTTGAAGCCCTCCACCAGGGTCCAGCCGATGGCCGTGAGCAGGGCCACCCCCAGGGCGATGTAGAAGAGCCAGCCCGCGGCCTTGTCCGCCAGCACCTGGGTGCGGGACTTGCTCTTCTGGGCCTCCTCCACCAGGCGCATGATGCCGGCCAGGGTGGTCTGATCCCCGGTGGCCAGGACCCGGGCCCGGAGGCTGCCGCTGCCCACGTTGATGGTGCCGGCGATGATCTTGTCCCCGGGCCGCTTCTTCACCGGCCGGGACTCGCCGGTGAGCATGGCCTCGTTCACTTCCGACTCCCCCTCCACCACCTCCGCGTCCGCGGGGATGCTGGCGCCGGGGCGGATGAGCACGATGTCGCCCGGTTTCAGCACGCTGGTGGGGACCACCTTCACGCCGCCGTCGGGCAGGAGCAGCTCCGCCTGATCGGGCATGAGCCTGGC
>WGCB01000621.1 GCA_015494005.1 Caldilineaceae bacterium | reverse complement strand
GCTCTGGGCGTAGACGGCATACCCCCCCTGGGACGTGACGTAGATCCCGTGGTCGTAGTGGTCCGTGCCGCTGGTGTCCACCCGCAAGCCGTAGCCGTTCTGGCTCGTGATGTAGCCACCCCATCCGTTCACGCTGCTGCCCTGGATCCCGTAGTTGTCCTGGCTGCTGGCGGACAGGCCCACGCCGCCGCTGGCCTCGGCCCGCACTGCCGTCCCCGTGGCCGGGGCGTAGCCGGTCAGGCTGTTGGCGTTGGGCCAGGTGCCGGTCATCTCCACCTTGAGCACCTCACCGTTGGCGGAGGCGGGATCGCCCTGGATGGTGGCGCCGGGGTTCAAGGTCACGGCGGTCTGGGCCGTCTGGGCATCCTCGCTGTAGAGGGCGTAGGGAGCTGCCAGCAGCGCCTGGCGGGGCGAGAGCACCTCCCCGCCGACGGTCATCTCCAGCCAGAGGGCCTGGCCGTTGAGGATGGACGGGTCCACGTTCAGCTCCACGTTGAAGAGCCCCTGGCTCACGGTCACGGTCTGGGCGCCGCTGTTCCACAGCTCACTGCCGCCGGCCTCCGCGTCGTAGATGCGGAAGACCATGTTGTACTGGCCGCTCAGCGGGTTGCCGCTGTCGTCGTTCAACTGCCCCTGGTAGCCGATGGTGGCCGCCACGGGTGTGGCCTGGATCCGCCTGGGCGCCACAGCCACCGCGGTGTCCACGGACAGGAGCGAGGCCCCGGCCAGTGCCACGGCCATCAGCCCGATGATTGCCCAAAAGATTTTTCGATGCATGTCTCTTGCCTCCTTGTGAATGAATCTGCTCTGTGTGCGAACGTACTCCGTTTCATTCCGGGAATGTCCGAAAACGCTACTGTCCTTCGACCGCCACATCCGCCGGAGCCGCCATATCCGCCGGGCCTGGATGGGACGAGACCAGTTCCGGCGCCCAGTGGGCTGCCTGCCGGTAGGCGGCTTCCGCCGCTTCCAGCTGACCCAGCGCCCGCCGGGCGTCCCCCAGGCGGAGGTAGGCGTAGCCGTCGGTGGCGTCCAGATCCGAGCCGTGCTGGAGGATTTCCGCCGCCGCCTCCCGCTCCGCTCGGGAGGTGGCCAGGGCCAGCTGGATCTCCCCCCAGCGGACGTACAGGCGGGCGTGGTTCGGGGCCAGGGCCGCGGCCTGCCGGAAGGCGTCCTGGAAGAGGGCCGCGTGGCTCCGCTCCCCGGCCAGGGCCTGGAGGGCGTGGACCTCTCCCAGCTCCATCCAGGCCAGGAAGTCCGTGGGACGCAGGGCCAGGGCTGCCTGGTACGCCTCCTGGGCCCGGTCCAGGTCGGCTCCGGTGGCCGCCCGCTGTCGGTAGAGCCGGGCCAGGGCCAGGCTCGTCTCCGGCGTGAAGGGCCACAGGGCAACGGCCCGCTCCGCGGAGCCCAGCGCGGCCGGCCAGTCTCCCATGGCCGCCTGGTCCTGGGCCCGGAGCAGCAGCCCATCGGCCAGGAGGGGGCGCAGGACCAGGTGGGTGATCAGCAACACGGTCACCAACCCCACCCCGGCCGCAGCGAGCAGGCGGCCTCCAGGGGCCGGGCTCGGGAGCGTGGCCGGCCTCTGCTCCCCCTCCTCCGCCAGGCCGATGGACCGGGCCGCGGGGCTGGCTGTCGATTCCCAGGTGAGCCCCACGGTCAGCCCCATGAGCAGCCAGGCGGTCGTGGCCGTGGTCACCACGTCGAAGCTGACCAGATTGCCGGCCAGGTTGGCCCCCACTCCGGCGGCCCCGGCGGCCAGGAGCCAGCGCCGCTCCCGGTTCAGCGGACCAGCGAACGCCTGGACGATCCGCCGGAAGTAGAGGGCGTAGACCAGGAGCCAGCCCAGGGCCAGGGGTGCGCCTCCGGTCACCAGCCAGTCCAGGAGGAGGTTGTGGGCCCGGTCCACGAAGACCTGGCGGCCCTGGTAGTAGACCAGCTGGGGTGGGAAGACCTGGGGGAAGACCTGCCCCAGGGAGTCGGGGCCGAACCCGAGCCAGGGGCGCCGGG
>WGCB01000620.1 GCA_015494005.1 Caldilineaceae bacterium | reverse complement strand
CACCTGGCCCAGCTGGAGGCCGAGCTTCTGGAGGCGGTGAACAGCCTGGGCATTGGCCCCCAGGGGCTGGGCGGCACGGTCACCGCGCTGGCTGTCCACGTGGAGAGCGCGCCCACCCACATCGCCGCCCTGCCTGTGGCCGTGAATCTGAACTGCTCCGCGCCTCGCCGGGCGGAGACGGTCCTGTAAGGAGGCCTGCTATGCCCCACCGCCTGACCACCCCCTTCACCGACGCCGTCCTGGCCCCCCTCCGGGCCGGGGACGCCGTCCTCCTCAGTGGCGTCATCTACGGCGCTCGGGACGCGGCCCACGCCCGCCTGGTGGCCGCCATCCGCCGGGGTGAGCCCCTGCCCATCCCCCTGGCCGGCCAGGTCATCTACTACGTGGGCCCGGCCCCGGCCAAACCGGGCTGGCCCATCGGCCCGGCAGGCCCCACCACCAGCGGCCGCATGGATCCCTACACCCTGCCCCTGCTGGAACAGGGCATCAAGGGCTTCATCGGCAAGGGAGGCCGCAGCCCGGCCATTCGCCAGGCCCTGGTGCAGCACCGGGCCGTCTACCTGGCCGCGGTGGGCGGCGCGGCGGCCCTACTGGCCCGGCAGATCCAGGAGAGCCGGGTGGTGGCCTATCCAGAGCTGGGCCCAGAGGCCATCCGCCAGCTCACGGTGGTGGACTTTCCCGTCATCGTGGTGAACGACATCCACGGTGGGGATGCCTACCAGGAGGGCCGCAGGCGTTACGCGCGGTAGGTTCCGAAGAAAAAATTCTCCCTTGACTTCCTTCCGTAGTTGATCTACACTGGAATCACCCCCTGTCATAATGTTATAACCTTTCGTCCCCCGTCCGCGAGGCGACCATGCCTTCCCTGGACCGTACCTCCCCCATCCCCCTCTACCATCAGCTCAAGCAGGCCCTGATGGCCCGCCTGAAGCAGGGCGAGTTCCGGCCGGATCGCCCCATGCCCACGGAGACCGAGCTCATGCGCACCTACCGGGTGAGCCGCATCACCGTGCGCCAGGCCATGCAGGCCCTGGAACAGGACGGGCTCATCTACCGGGTGCCCGGCCGGGGCACCTTTGCCAAGGAACCCAAGATCAGCCGCCGCCTCACTCGGCTCTCCAGCTTCAGCCAGGACATGCAGGAGCGCAATGTGCGGGTGGCCTCTCGCCTCCTGGATTTCCGCCAGGAGCCGGCCAACGGCGCCGTGGCCGAGAAGCTGGACCTGGCCCCAGAGAGCCCAGTCTGGTTCATCCGTCGGCTGCGCCTGGCCGACGGCGGCCCGGTAGCCGTGAACCTCTCCTACGTGCGCCTGCCCCGGGGCCAGTCCATCACCGTGGCCGAGCTGGAGACCGCTGGCTCCCTCTGGGCGCTCCTGGAGGAGAAGGAGGCCCAGCCTGTGGAGGCGGACCAGACTCTGGAGGCCATCGCGGCCCAGCCGGAGCTGGCTAAGCTGCTGGATCTGCCGGTGGGCGCCCCCATCCTCCTGGTGGAGGGGGTGGTCTACACCCGCTGGGGCGTGCCGGTGGAATACTTCCAGGTCTTCAACCGGGGCGACCGCTACAAGTTCGTCCTGCACCGCACCCGGTGACCCAGGCCGATCCGGGCGGCTCGAGACCGATCCAAGCCCACCAGCCGTCGTTCCATCCACCGTTCCGTCTTGCTTTCCAGTTCCTGTTCTCACATTCCCATCCACGTTTCTCGCACACTCTTCTCAAGGAGGAAAGACCATGCACCGCAAATCGTCACGCCTGGCATTCCTGGCCCTGTTGATGATCCTGGCTCTGCTGGCCACCCAGTGCGCCGCACCGCCAGCCCAGCAGCCAGCCGCACCCGCCGCACCTGCCGGGGAGGAGGCCAGCCAGGCCCCAGCCGCGGCGGAGAAACCCTTTGCTGGCACGGAGCTGGTCCTGGCCAGCATGACCGACCAGTACGTGGCCGCCTTCCAGTACCTGATCCCCCTCTTCGAGGAGGAGACGGGCATCAAAGTGACCCTGGATCCCCTGGGCTACGTGGACCTCTACCAGAAGCTCACCGCGGACTTCGTGGGCCACACGGGCAACTACGACCTGATGACCGTGGACATCGTCTGGACGGGCGAGTACGCGGCCAACGGCTACACCCTGCCCCTGGACGACTTCATGGAGCGGGACAAGGACCAGCTGGCCCTGGACGACATCATGCCCGTGAGCTGGACCCTGGGCGAGTGGGAGGGCAAGCACTGGGCCTATCCCTTGGCCGGGTACGCCAACGTACTCAACTACCGCAAGGACGTCTTCGCGGAGAAGGGGCTGGAGCCGCCCAAGACCCAGGAGCAGCTCCTGGAGTACGCGAAGATGCTCAACGACCCGGAGAATGACTTCTACGGCATCGCCCTGCTGGGGGCCAAGGGTCCGGCTGTGGCCCAGGACTACATGGTCTTCGTCCAGCAGCACGGCAGCAGCATCCTGGACGAGAACGGCAAGCCGGCCATCAACACGCCCAAGAACGTGGAAATCCTGGAGTTCTTCGGCAAGCTCTTCGACTACGCCCCGCCCGGCGCCACGGACTACTGGTGGGACCAGCGGGAGACGGCCTTCCGCTCCGGCAAGGTGGCCATGATGGAGGGCTGGAGCATCGCCCGGGCCGGCTACGAGAACCCGGAGATCTCCTCCGTGGTGGGCAAGGTGGACATCGCCCTGGCTCCGGTGGCCGAGGGCATGGAGCCCAAGTACGGCTTCGGCGGCTGGGGCATCGGCATCAACGCCGATTCCGAGAACGCGGAGGCGGCCTGGGAGTTCATCAAGTGGCTCACCAGCCCGGAGATCCAGAAGGAGTGGATCCGCCACGACGGCGCGCCCATCCGCCGCAGCACCCTGGAGGACCCAGAGCTGAACCAGGAGTACCCCTGGTTCCCGGTGCTGCTGGAGTCCTTCGAGAAGGGCGATGGCGACTACCGTCCCCGCATCCCTGAGTACAGCATCATCCAGGACGCCCTGGGCACCACGGTGAACGCCTACCTGGTGGGCGAGATGACCGCCCAGGAGGCCTTGGACCAGGCTCAGGCCCAGGTGGAAGCCGCCCTGAAGTAGCCACGGAATCCCTGCCCTAGACCGGCGGGAGGGGCTGGATCCAGGAATGGACACGGATCCAGTCCCTCCCCGGCCTGAAAGCCACGCCCATGAAACGTCTCGTCCAAGCTCTGCGCAATGTGGAACGCCACTACCTGCTCCTGCTGGCGCCCCTGCTGGTCTTCGTGGTGGCCATCGCCATCTATCCCCTGCTCTTTTCCGTTTCCATCAGTTTCTTCAAGTACCGGCTGACGGACCCCACCCAGACCAAGACCTTCCTGGGCCTGGCCAACTACATCACCGCCTTCCAGGATGAACAGGTGCGCAAAGCCCTGGCCAACACCCTGGTCTTCGTCTTCGGCACGGTGACCACCGAGCTGACCGTGGGCCTGGGCCTGGCCCTGCTCCTCTCCGCCGAGACCCGGCTCATGCAGTTCATCCGCTCCTGGCTGCTCATGCCCATGGCCATCCCGCCCCTGGTGGTGGGGCTGGTCTGGCGCTCCCTCTACAACGTGGATTTCGGCGTCATCCCCTACTACCTGAAGCTCCTGGGCTTTGACCTGGGCCGGGGTCCCCTGGGCGAGTCCGCCACGGCCATGGCGGCGGTCATCCTGGTGGACCTGTGGGAGTGGAGCCCCCTGCTCATGGTCATCTTCCTGGCCGGGCTGAAGAGCCTGCCCAGCGAGCCCTACGAGGCGGCCCGGGTGGACGGGGCCAACCGCTGGCAGCGGTTCATCCACATCACGTTGCCCCTGCTCCAGCCCGTCTTCCTGGTGGGGCTGCTCCTGCGCACCATGCAATCCTTCAAAGTTTTCGACATCATCTACGCCACCACGGCCGGGGGCCCGGGCACCACCACCACCGTGCTCAACTATCACATCTACACCGTGGGCATGACCTTCTTCAACATGGGCTACGCCGCGGCCCTGGCCAACATCCTGCTGGTGGTGGTGGCCATCCTCTCCATCCTCTACGTGATGGTCCTGGAGCAGAGGCAGCTATGAAAACATCCCGGCTGGAACGCATCTTCCTGAATATCGCCATCATCCTGGCCATCGCCTTCTTCATGATGCCCCTCTTCTGGCTGTTGACCACCGCCTTCAAGTTCGGTCGGGAGGCCTTCGCCATCCCGCCCAAGTGGATCTTCTTCGACTTCACCCTGCGCAACTTCCAGGAAGTGATCCAGAACACCAAGGTCTTCCGCTACCTGACCAACAGCATCATCATCACCACTGGGGCCACGGTGTTCTCCCTGCTCCTGGGCGTGCCGGCCGGCTACGCCATCGCGCGCAGCAAGTCCGGGCTGATCAACACGGCCTCCTACTTCTTCCTGCTCCTGCTCATGATCCCGCCCATCGCCATGCTCATCCCCTTCTACCTGATCATGCGGGACCTGCACCTGCTGGGCACCTACGCCGCGGTCATCATCCTGGACACGGTCTTCGACGCCTCCTTCGTGGTCTGGATGATGCGCAGCTACTTCCAGGATGTGCCCCAGGAAATGGAGGAGGCCGCCCTGGTGGACGGCGCCTCCCATCTGGACGCCTTCCTCAAGATCGCCCTGCCCCTCTCCCTGCCCGGCATCGTGGCCTCGGCTCTCTACTGCATCATCTTCTCCTGGAACGACTTTCTCTTCGCGCTCATGCTCACCTCGCCCAAGACCAAGACCATCCCCCTGGGCATCCTGGCCTCCTTCAGCTCGGTGGAGATCAGCTGGGGCATCATGGCGGTCATGAGCATCTTCGCCATCATCCCCGCGGTGATCATCTCCCTCTTCCTGAACCGCTACTTCGTCCAGGGGCTGACCATGGGCGCGGCCAAGGGATAAAAAGGGAAGTTGGGAGCCAGGAGTTGGAAGCTAGAGCTCACGGCCAGGACCTTCTCACACTATCATCCCCATCACAAGGAGCGTCGTATCCTCATGTCTGAACCAACCATGCGCCAAATGTGGAGCGAGACCCCCGGCCAGCTGGAGCTGCGCCGGCGTCCCATCTTCCAGCCCAAGGACGACGAGGTGCTGGTGAAGGTGGCCTACACCGGCATCTGCCCCTGGGACGTGCGGGCCTTCTCCGGCAAGTCCTCCGTGGCCTTCCCCCGGGTCCTGGGACACGAGAGCGCCGGCACCGTGGCCGGCTTCGGCGACAAGGTCACGGACCTGGAGCTGGGCCAGCCCGTGGCCGCGGACTTCATCGTCAAGTGCGGCTACTGCAAGGCCTGCCGTCGCGGACGCCCCAACCGCTGCCAGAACCCCACCTACCAGCAGTTCGGCGGCGGCTACGCGGACTACGTCTGCCTGCCCCGGCGCAACATCTACCCCCTGCGCCCCAGCACCAGCCTGAAAGCCGCGGCCTTCATGGAGCCCCTGGCCTGCGTGGTCCGAGGCCAGGAGATGCTCCAGCTCCACCCCGGGGACGTGGCCCTGGTGGTGGGCCTGGGCCCCATCGGCCTCATGCACATGCAGGTGGCCCGGGCCTTCGGCGCCCAGGTCATCGCCGCGGACCTGCTCCCCGCCCGGCGGGAGAAGGCGGCCCAGCTGGGCGCCACCTGGACCGTCGACCCCCAGGAGACGGACCTGACCGCCTTCGTCCAGGAGGTGACCGACGGCTGGGGCGTGGACGCCGCGGTCATCGCCGTGGGCGTGGCCCCTCTCATCGAGCAGACCCTGCCCCTCCTGGCCCCAGGAGGACGGCTGAACATCTTCGCCGGCATCTACCCCAAACAGACCATCCAGCTGGATCCCAACCTCATCCACTACGGCGAGTACGTCCTCACCGGCTCCGCGGACAGCACGCCCCAGGACATGGAGCGGGCCCTGGAGCTCATCCAGAGCGGCCAGGTGGACACGGAGAGCCTCATCAGCCACCTCCTGCCCCTGGAGGAGCTGGGCCGGGGCTTCCAGATGGTGGCCAACCGGGAGGGGCTGAAGATCATGATGGCCATCAACCCGGTGGAAACGGCCGAAACCTAGACGGAGGCGGTCCTATGACCCTCATCCTGGCGGTGGACGTGGGCACCTCGGCCCTGAAGGCTGTCCTCTACCGGGCCGATGGCCGCCTCCTGGACATGGCCAGCCAGGGCTACGCCTACCGCGCGCCCCGGCCAGGCTGGGCCGAGGCAGACCCAGGGGCCTGGTGGCGTGCCCTGGAGGAGGCCCTGGCCCAGCTGCGGGCCGCGGGGCATCCCCTGGATCAGGTGGCTGCCCTGGGCATCACCGGCCAGATGCACACCCCCGTGCTCCTGGACGAGACGGGCCAGGTGCTCCCCCCCACCATCCTCTGGCTGGACCGGCGAGCCCAGGCCGAGGCCCAGGAGCTCCGGGAACGGCTGGGCCTGCCCCCCTTCCGCCTGAGCGGGGCCCACTCCCTGCCCAAACTCCTCTGGCTGGCCCGCCACCGCCCGGACGTGCTCGCTCAGGTGCGGGGCCTCCTCTGGCCCAAGGACTACCTGCGCTACCGGCTCACCGGCCGCCGCCTCACGGACCCCACGGACGCGGACGGCTCCGGCCTGCTGGATCCGGCGACCCGGGCCTGGTCCCTGGAGCGGCTGGCCCTGGTGGGGCTGGATCCCGGCGTGCTGCCGCCCCTGGCCCAGCCCCAGGACGACGCCGGTCCCCTCCTTCCCTCGGTGGCTGAGGCCCTGGGACTGCCCGCTTCCGTCCGGGTCATCGTGGGCGCGGGGGACGTCCTGGCCCTGCTGGGGGGCGCGCCGCCGGCTCCGGAGCGGCTCGCCTGCTCCCTGGGCAGCTCGGCCATGCTGGCCACGCCCCTGGCGGAGGACGAGCTCCTGCCGCCCCAGGAGCAGCGCATGCACGTCTACGAGCTGCCCCCCTATCGCCTGCTCAACGCGGTGCTCTCCACCAGCGGCCGGGCCCTGACCTGGGCTTGGCAGGGGCTCTTCGATCCGGAAACGCCCCTGGAGCACGTGCTGGAGCTGGCCCAGGCGGCGCCCCCAGGGAGCGACGGCCTGATCTTCCTGCCTTTTCTGGCTGGGGAGCGCAGCCCCTACTGGAACGATGCGCTGCGGGGCGGTTTCTACGGGCTGACCCTGGCCCACAGCCGGGCCCACATGGTCCGGGCGGTGCTGGAGGGGGTGGCCTACAGCCTGCGCCACCTGCTGGAGATCGCCCAGGAGCTGGCCCATCCCATCCAGGAGTTGGCCCTTTCCGGCGGGGGCGCGGAGGTGACCGGCTGGCCAGCCATCATCGCCCAGGTCTGCCAGCGTCCCGTGCGCATCCACGCCGGGAAGGAGTGCGTCACCCGCCCCCTCTTCGCCTACTGCCGCACGGCCCTGGAGCCGAGCGTCCCCTTCCAGGAGGCCCTGCTGGCCACCTTCACCGAGCCGCCCCAGGAGTTCCTGCCCGACCCGGCCCTGGCCCAGGTCTACGATCCCCTCTACCGGCGCTACCGGAAGTGGGCGGAGGTGGCGGTGGGGTGGACGAACGACGGGGACGGCGGATGCATGG
>WGCB01000619.1 GCA_015494005.1 Caldilineaceae bacterium | reverse complement strand
CTGCTGGCCGCCTGCGCTGCGCCGGCCGCCCCGCCCCAGGCCCCCGCCGGCGGGGAGGAAGCCGCGCCAGCGGCCGAGGAACCGGCCGCGGAGGCCCCAGCCGAGGAAGCGTCCCAGGAGGGGGGCGGCAAGTTGCGCATCGCCATGCTCACCTCCGGCCCCATCAACGACGAGGGCTGGAACCAGACCGCCTACGAGGGGCTCCTGGCGCTGAAGGAGCAGGGCCACGAGATCGCCAACACGGAGAACGTGGCCCAGGCAGATCAGCTGGACCTGATCCGCTCCTACGCGGACCAGGGCTTCGACGTGATCATCGGCCACGGCTTCGAGTACGGGGACGCCCTGACCACCGCCGCGGAGGAGTACCCGGACGTGAAGTTCATCCAGATCGGCGGCATCGCGGCCAACGACCACAACCTGGTCTCCTACGTCTTCAAGCCAGGTGAGGGGGGCTACGCCACGGGCATCCTGGCCGGGCTCATGACCAAGTCCAACAAGATCGGCGGCGTGGGTGCGGTGGAGATCCCCACCATCGCCGCGGACTTCAACGCCTACGGCATCGCGGCCCGCACGGTCAACCCGGCCATCGAGGACGTGCCCGTGGCCTACACCGGCTCCTGGGTGGACATCCCCAAGGCCAAGGAGGCGGCCATCGCCCTCATCGACAGCGGCGTGGACGTGATCCTGGCCGACGGGGACAACGCCAACGTGGGGGCCATCGAGGCGGCCAAGGAAGCGGGGAACGTCTACGCCATAGGCTGGACCCGGGACCAGAGCCACCTGGCGCCGGATCTGGTGCTGACCAGCGTGGAGCAGCGCATCGACAACATCCTCATCAACGCGGTGGGCGCCATCCTGGACGGCTCCATCGAGTGGGGGAACCACGTGGTGGGCTTCGCGGACGGGGCCCAGGATCTGGCGCCCTTCAACGACGCGGTGCCGGAGGACGTGGCCGCGGAGGTGAACGCGGTGGTCCAGGCCCTGATCGACGGCAAGATCGTCCTGGACGACGCCGGCAACGTGGTCAAGGACGAGTATCACTGATGCCGCGGCGGGCGGGGTGACCTGGAGGCCACCCCGCCCCCTTTCCTCCCCCCAGACACCGGAGAACCGATCATGACCACCGTCACCCAGGCCCGGGAGAGCCAAGCGTCCCGGGCCCTGCGCTGGGAGCGCCTGATCAACATGCTCCTGCCTGTGCTGGCCATCCTGGCGTCCTTTCTCATCGGCAGCCTCTTCCTCTGGGCCCTGGGCGTGAGCCCGGTGACCGCCTACACCGCGCTGGTCAAAGGGGCCTTCGGCAACCAGCGCCTGGCCACCAGCACGATCCTCAAGTCCATCCCCCTGATCTTCGCCGGCCTGGCCGTCACCCTGGCCTACCGGGGTGGGGTCTTCAACATCGGCGCGGAGGGGCAGCTCTACCTGGGCGCGCTCTTCGCGGTCTGGGCCGGGACGCGGCTGGCCCTGCCCTTCCCCTGGCACCTGCTGGTGGCCCTGGCCCTGGGCATCCTGGGCGGCATGATCTGGGGGGCCATTCCCGGCTACCTGAAGGCCACCCGGGACATGAACGAGATCATCGTCACCATCTTGATGAACTACATCGCCATCTTCACCGTGAGCTATTTCGTCCACGGCCCCCTGAAGGAGGAAGGCTGGAACACCCAGACCGACGCGGTGGCGGAGACAGCCCGGCTCCCCACCCTCTGGGCCGGGACCCGCCTCCACTACGGGGTGATCCTGGCCCTGATCTGCCTGGTCCTGGTCTACGTGGTTCTCTTCCACACCACCCTGGGCTACCGCATCCGCATGGTGGGGGCCAACATCCACGGCGCCCGCTACGCCGGCATCAAGACCACCTGGATCATGGCCCTGGCCATGGCCCTGAGCGGCGGCCTGGCTGGCCTGGCCGGCACCGTGGAGCTCCTGGGCGTCCAGTACCGGCTCATCGACAATTTCTCCCCGGGTTGGGGCTTTGACGCCATCGCCGTGGCCCTGGTGGGGCGGCTGAACCCCATCGGGGTGCTCATCGCTGCCCTCTTCTTCGGGGCCCTGCGCAACGGAGCCAACTCCATGCAGACCGCGGTGCGGGTGGACGTGGTGGTGATCTACATCCTCCAGGGGCTGGCCATCGTCTTTCTCATCGCCGGCTCCAGCGTGGACAACCGCATCCGCCGCTGGCTGGATGCCTGGCAGGCCTGAGGGAGGTCGATCATGGATATGGACGCACTCATCGGTCTCCTGCACGCCACCATCCGCCTCACCACGCCCCTGCTCTTCGCAGCCATCGGCGGGCTCTACAACGAGCGGGCCGGGGTCATCAACATCGCTCTGGAGGGGAAGATGCTCCTGGGAGCGCTGGTGGGCTTCATGGTGGCCTTCTCCAGCGGCAACCCCTGGCTGGGGGTGCTGGCCGCCGCAGCCTCCGGCGCGCTGGTGGCCCTGCTCTTCGCCTACGTGACCATCACCCTGGGCGCGGACCAGATCGTCAGCGCGGTGGCCATCAACCTGATGATGCTGGGCTTCACTGGGGTGGTCTTCCGGCTCATGAAGGCGGCCAACAGCGGCAGCCTCAGCGCCCCCACCTTCCAGGAGTGGACCATCCCGGGGCTGGCCCAGATCCCGGTCCTGGGCCCGGTGCTCTTCCGACATCTGCCCCTGGTCTACCTGGCCTTCTTGCTGGTGCCCCTGGCCCACTTCATCTTCTACCGCACCACCTGGGGCCTCTCCATCCGGGCCGTGGGGGAGCATCCCCGGGCCGCGGACACCCTGGGCGTCAAGGTGCGCACCGTCCGCTACCTGACCGTGCTCTGGGGCGGGGCCATGGCCGCCATCGGGGGCGCGGTCCTCTCCATCGGCCACAACAGCACCTTCATCGAGAACATGACCGCCGGCCGGGGCTTCATCGCCTTCTCCGCCATCGTCTTCGGCAAGTGGACGCCCCTGGGCACCATGCTGGCCTCCCTGCTCTTCGGCTTCGCGGATGCCCTGCAGCTGCGCATCCAGGCCGGCATCCTGGAGCCCCTCTTCCGCAACCTGGGCATCCAGGAGGTGGCCTACCAGATCCCGGTGATGCTTCCCTACGTGGTGACCTTGGTGGCCCTCTTCTTCATCGGCAAGAGCCACTGGCCCGCGGCCGCGGCCATCCACTACGACCGGGAGGAGGGCTGATCATGGGCGAGACCCCCTTCCTGCGCATGGAGGAGATCGTCAAGACCTTCCCCGGGGTGGTGGCCAACGACCGGGTCAACCTGGAGGTGCGCCACGGGGAGATCCACGCCCTGCTGGGGGAGAACGGCGCGGGCAAGTCCACCCTGATGAACGTCCTCTACGGCCTCTACCAGCCCAACGGCGGCCGCATCCTCCTGGAGGGCCGCCCGGTGGCCATCCACTCGCCGGAGGAGGCCATCCGCCTGGGCATCGGCATGGTCCACCAGCATTTCATGCTGGTGCCGCCCCTCACTGTCACGGAGAACGTGATCCTGGGGCTGCCCGGCGCTCGCGGCATCCTCCTGGACCAGGCGGAGGCTCGGCAGCGCATCCAGGAGATCGCCGACAGCTACGGCCTGGAGGTGGACCCGGACGCGCCGGTGGGGACCCTCTCCGTGGGCGTGCAGCAGCGGGTGGAGATCATCAAGGCCCTCTACCGGGGCGCCCGCCTGCTCATCCTGGACGAGCCCACCGCGGTCCTCACCCCCCAGGAGATCCAGGGGCTCTTCACGGTCATGCGCCGCCTGGTGGCCGACGGCCGCAACGCCATCGTCTTCATCTCCCACAAGCTGGACGAGGTCATGGCCATCAGCGACCGGGTGACGGTCCTGCGCAACGGCAAGGACGTGGCCACCCTGGAGACCCAGGCCACGAACAAGGCGGAGCTGGCTCGGCTCATGGTGGGACGGGAGGTGCTCTTCCGCATCGAGAAGCCCCCAGCCGAGCCCGGGCCGGTGGTCCTGGAGATCCAGGACCTGGTGGTGCGGGACGATCGGGACGTGCCCGCGGTGCGGGGCCTCTCCCTGGAGGTGCGCCGAGGGGAGATCCTGGGCCTGGCCGGGGTGGATGGCAACGGCCAACGGGAGCTGGCCGAGGCCATCGCCGGCCTGCGCATCCCCGAGGCCGGGACCATCCGCATCCAGGGGCAGGACGTGACCCGGATGGACGCGGGGGACCTGCTGCGCTTCAACCTGGCCTACATCCCCGAGGACCGGCAGCGGGAAGGGCTGGTCCTGGACTTCACCCTGAGCGAGAACTTCATCGCCAAGCGCTTCCGCCGCCCGCCTTTCTCCGTGCGGGGCTTCCTGCGCCACCCGGCCATTCTGGACTTCGCCCGCCGCCTCATCCGCCGCTTCGACGTCCGGGCCCCCGGGCCGGAGGTGGAGGCCCGCAAGCTCTCCGGCGGCAACCAGCAGAAGGTGGTCCTGGCCCGGGAGCTCTCCCAGGAGCCGGACCTGATCATCTCCGCCCAGGCCACCCGGGGGCTGGACGTGGGCGCGGCGGAGTTCGTGGAGCAGCAGATGCTGGCCCAGCGGGCCCGGGGAGCGGCGGTCCTCTACATCTCCAACGAGCTGGAGGAGATCTTCAACCTGAGCGATCGCATCGCGGTGATCCATCGGGGGGAGATCATGGGGGTGGTGCGCCCGGACCAGGTGACGCCGGAGGAGCTGGGGCTGATGATGGCCGGGATCCGCCGGGAGGGCGCGCCGGCAACCGAGAGCCCCGCTGAGCCCGTTTCGTCCAACCCAGGAGGCCATCCATGACCCATCCCAGCCCACCGGACCGGGCCGCCCTGCGCGGGACGGTCCACCAACTGGCCACCCACCTGGAGGCCCAGGAGCTCCCGGCCCTGGTCGCCGCCCTGGCCCCGGACGTGACCTTCTCCCTGCCCCATCTGCGCCTGGCAGGGCAGGAGGCGGTGCAGGCCTTCCTGTCAGAGCGGACCGGCGACTGGTCCCAGGTGCGTTTCCACGTCTACCGGCTGCTGGTGGACGGGGAGGCGCCGGTGGCCGCCTTCGAGTGGGTCCTGCGCACTCGTCGGGCCGACTCCGGGGAGGTGACCCAGCATCTGGGCGGCACGGTCCTGGACTTCGGCCCGGACGGGCGCATCCTGCAGGCCGCCACCTACCTGGACCAGGAGCGCAGCGGGTCGGTGGAGGACCTGGACGCGCCCTGGCCCCAGGAGCCCTGGCGTCCCTGCCCGGAGCCGGGGCCGCCCCTCCCCCGGCAAGAGATGGAGGCCCTGGTCCACACCCTGGCCCGGGCCTGGGCCGACAGCGACCTGGCTCTCATCGACGCCATCGTCCACGACCAGGTGCACCTCTCCCCGCCCTGGACCTACCTGGCCGGCCGGGAGGCGGTGCTCTCCATGTCCCGCACCTACATGGCCAACCACCGGGACACCGTGGTCACGCCTCACCGCTTCATCATCGACCCGGACCATCCCCACTGGGGCGTCTGCCAGCAGACCTTTGCCTGCACCAACCTGGCCACGGGCCGCCGAGGGGAGGACCACGACTACGCCTTCTTCGCGGTCTGTCAGGGCAAGCTCCACTACTGGCGCACCTACTTCGACACGGCTCGAAGCGTCCAGTCCGCTTACATCGAGGAGAACCGGGAGTGGGGATGACAGGGACGCCAATCTCCGAGCGCTGATCGTTACACGCTGCACCTATGTCCAATTCCACATCCGTTACCCATCTCACCTTGCGCACCTTCGCGGAGACCGTGCAGAACCAGCGCCACGCCATGGCCGGCGCGGTGATCGCCGCCTCCGCGGCCCAGGCTGCTGCCCTGGGGCGGGCCTGCCTGGTCATCAGCCAGGAGGACCAGGGGCTGACCGACCCGGCCGTGAAGGCGGCCATCCAGCGCATGGCCACCACGGTGGGCCTGCTCCTGGACTGGGCCGACCAGGACGCGGACGCCATCGCCCAGTTCGTGGCCCTGCGGGACGCGGGCCAGGAGCTCCAGGGGCAGCGGCTCCTCTGCCAGGCCCCAGCCCAGGTGGGCTCCCTGGCTGTGGGGGCGGCCGGCCTGCTCCAAGAGGCCCGCTCCTGGGTGTGCGAGCGGGTCCAGGACGACCTGGAGATGAGCATCACGCTCCTGGCCGGGGCGGCCCAGGCCGCCATGCTCCTGCTGGACAGCAACCTGCGCATCTGGCCCGATCCGGCGCTTCTGGCCGAGTTCGAGCCGGTCCGCGCCCAGCTGGAGGAGCAGATCCGCGCTCTGCGACCAGTCCCTCGGATTCGGAAGGTGTAGGGAAAGGAATTTCCATGGATCCCAAAGGCAAGACGGCTCTGATCACCGGCGGCGCCCACCGGGTGGGCAAAGCCATCACCCTGGCCCTGGCCCGAGCCGGGGCCAACGTGGTGATCAACTACCACTCCTCCGGTCAGGCGGCCCAGGAGACCGTGGCCGAGGCCCAGGCCCTGGGCGTGGATGCTCTGGCCGTCCAGGCGGATGTGAGCGACCACCGCCAGGTGGAGGCCATGGTGGCTGCCGCTCGGGAGCGTTTCGGCGGCGTGGACATCCTGGTCAACAGCGCCTCGCCCTGGCAGACCACCCCCTTCCCCACCCAGGACCTGACGGGATGGCGCCAGGTCACGGACGTGCTCATCCACGGCGCCTTCTACTGCGCCAACGCGGTGGCGCCCCTCATGCTGGCCGCAGGGGAGGGGGCCATGGTCAACATCCTGGACCTGGCCGCCTTCGAGCCCTGGCCCAACTTCGCGGCCCACAGCGTGGGCAAGACTGCGCTCCTGGGGCTGACCCGGCAGCTGGCGCTGGAGCTGGCCCCCACCGTGCGGGTCAACGCGGTGGCGCCGGGCCCAGTCCTGCCTCCACCGGACTACGACCCGGAGCGGGTGGAGAACCTGGCCCGCCAGACCCTGCTGGGCCGCTGGGGAACCCCGGAGGATGTGGCCCAGGCCGTCCTCTACCTGGTCCAGGCCCCCTTCGTCACCGGCGTGGTCCTGCCTGTGGACGGGGGGCAGCGCTTCGGCCACCGCCAGCGCCACCACGGGTGACCGGCCATGGAACCGGGCATCCTGGGCCTGGACGTAGGCACCTCCTCCACCAAGGCCCTCCTTTTTGACCACACCGGGGCCATCCGCGGGGAAGCCCGGGCCACCTATCCCCTCTCCACGCCCCGGCCTGGCCACGTGGAGCAGGACCCCGAGGCCCTGTGGCGGGCCTTGCTGCGCACGGTCCAGGAGGCCACCGCCCAGGCGCCGGAGCTGCGGGTCCGGGCCCTGGCCCTGGCCGCCCAGAGCGGCTCCCTCCTCCTGGCCGACCAGGCCGGACGCCCCCTGACCCCCTTCATCACCTGGATGGATGGCCGCAGCGCACCCCTCGTGGAACGTTGGCGGCAGCAGGGGAAGGAGGCCCAGGTGCGGGCCATCAGCGGCTGGGCCCTGCACCCGGGACTGGGCCTGCCCACCCTGGCCTGGCTGGGGGAGGAGCGGCCGGAGCTCCTCGCCCGGGCCCGGCGCATCCTCTCGGTGAACGATTTCCTGGTCCATCGCCTCACCGGACGTTTCGTCGCCAACCCCTCCAACGCGGCGGGACTGCAGCTCCTGGACGTGCACACGGGCCAGTGGAGCCCGGAGCTCTGCGCCCTGGCCGGCGTCTCCCCGGAGCGGCTCTCCCCCGTGCAGCCCAGCGGCGCGGCCATCGGCCCGCTGCTCCCAGACGTGGCCCGGGCCGCCGGTCTGCCCCCGGACGCGCTGGTGGTTAACGGTGGACACGACCAGGCCTGCACCGCCCTGGCCCTGGGCATCACCGAGCCCGGGCGTTTCCTCCTGGCCTGCGGCACGGCCTGGGTCCTCACCGGGGCCACGGACCGGCCGGACCCACCCGGGCTGCCCGCCACCCTGGACGTGAGCGGCCACGTGCTGCCCCAGCGCTGGACTGTCTCCCGCTCCCTGGGTGGGCTGGGCGCGTCCCTGGAGTGGTGGGTGAGCCAGGCCTGGCAGGGGGTGGACCCGGCCCGCAGGCCCTCCCGGGAAGCCCGTTTCGCCGCGTTGGACCGGGAGCTGGCTCACACTCAGCCGGGCAGTCGGGGGCTCCTCTTCCTGCCCATGACCGGCGGCCATGGGGATCCATCCACCGGCCGGGCCGGGGGCTTCCTGGGCCTGGGCCTGGAGCACAGCCGGGGGGAGATGGCCCGGGCCATCCTGGAGAGCGGGGCCTACGAGCTGGCCTGGGCCCTGGAGCCGGTGCAGGCCGCGGGGCTGCCCGTGGAGGCCCTGTGGATGGTGGGGGGCGGGGCTCGCAGTGCGCTCTGGCCGTCCATCCTGGCGGACGTGACCGGCCTGCCCATCCACCTGCCCTCGGGGGAGCAGTGGCCAGCCCTGGGTGCGGCCCTCCTGGCCAGCGCGGGGAGTGGCCTCTTTCCCAGCCCGGAGGCAGGGCTGTCCCAGGCCCCGGGCATGGTCCGCACCGTGCGGCCGGAGCCCGGTCGAGTCGGGGAGTATCGGGAAGGGTTTGCCCGCTATCGAGCCGCGGTGGGCCATTGGATGCGTGACCGTGGATGAGTGAAGAAGAGAGGAGACAGGGTGACTGAGACCAGATGCCGTCGTTTCGTGGACCAGGTGGCCTTCATCACCGGGGGCGCCAAGGGGATCGGCCGGGCCTGTGCCCTGCGGTTCGCCCAGGAAGGAGCCCACGTGGTCAGCTTCGACCTGGACGAGGCGGCCAACCAGGAGACCGTGGCCCGTTGCCAGGAATTGGGCGTGGAGGCGCTGGCCATCACCGGGGACGTGCGGGACCGGGAGGCGGTGCAGGGCGCGGTGGCCCAGGTCATGGAGCGCTGGGGGCGCCTGGACGTGGTGGTGGCCTCCGCGGGGATCTACACCGGCGGTCCCCTAGCCCAGGTGCCCCTGGAGGAGTGGCAGGAGACCCTGGAGACCAATCTGACCGGCGTCTTCCTGGTGAACCAGGCTGTGGCGCCCGTCCTCATGGCCCAGGGCCGGGGCAGCATCATCAACATCGCCAGCATGGCCGGGAAGACCAGCTTCCCCGGCACCGCGTCCTACTCCGCGTCCAAGAGCGGGGTCATCGGTCTGACCCGCTCCGTGGCCATGGAGCTGGCTCCTCACGGCGTGACCGCGAACGCCCTCTGCCCGGGGAACACCCTCACGGACATGGTGCGTCAGGTGGCGGAGCAGGTGGGTGCGTCCCTGGGGATGAGCGGGGAGGAGTGGCTGGCCATGCGGGCGGAGGACTGTCCCATGCAGCGGATCGCGCAGCCCTGGGAGATGGCCGGGGTGGTGGCCTTCCTGGCCTCGGAGGATGCCCGCTACCTCACCGGCCAGGCCATTGAGGTGGATGGCGGAATGGTGCTCTGCTGAGGAGAGCAGCGAGGTTATTTGTCCCTGTAGATCTCGCGGCGGTGGCGAGCAAAATGGACGATGAGCGCCTGCTGTTCTTTGTCCAAGGTGTACAGCACGCGGTAGTCACCGACACGCAGTTTGTACACGCCTTGCCATTGTCCGGTAAGCGGTTCGTGCCGGACTGTTTCAACGTTCTCCGCTAACCAGCGCAATCGTCGAAGCACCCGTTTCGCGACGGCCCTGTCCAGGCGGGCCAGGTCCGTTTCCGCCTTTCGGGTGAACAGAACCCGAACCGTCACCAGCTTAACCCAAGTTTGGTGGCGATTTCCTCCGCCGGGATCGTCTCCTCGCCCGCCTCGACCTCCTCCAGGGATCGTTGCAGTTCGGCAACGAATTCTTCGCGCAGTTCGAGCCCCTGGTCTGGATCTCTGAGCAGCTCAGCCAGGGTTTGCAGGACGACTTCCCGAACGAGTTCTCTGAATTCTTCGACGGTCAGATCAGCGACGGTTGGATTGGGCATGGTATCGCCTCCGTGAACGAAGCAGGGGGCATATCGGGCTGAACGGGCATGTCCAGGACACGATAGCCACCACCAATCTAGCACACTCTTCCGGCTGCCGTCAATCGTCTGCGCTTTGATACCTTCACTTCGAGGCCGATATCCTGGCAGGGGCTCGACCGGCGTGGTACAATACGCGGGCGAGGAACCCCCGATGCTCCCACCAGACGAGGCCACGAACCGGAGAAAAGCCATGGACGAGAACAACGAGGTTGTCATCCTGAGCGGAGCCCGCACCCCCATCGGCCGCTTCCAAGGGACCCTGAGCGGTGTGCCCGCGCCGGAGCTGGGCGCGGTGGCCATCCGAGCGGCCGTGGAGCGGGCTGGCATCGATCCCGCGGCCGTGGACGAGGTGCTCATGGGCAACGTGGTCCAGGCAGGGGTAGGCCAGGCCCCGGCCCGCCAGGCCGCGGTGAAGGCCGGCATCCCGCCGGTCATCGGCGCCACCACGGTGAACAAGGTCTGCGGCAGCGGGCTGAAGACCGTGATGCTGGCGGCTCAGGCCATCAAGGCCGGGGACGGACGGCTCTTCGTGGCCGGGGGCATGGAGAACATGAACATGGCCCCCTACCTCCTGCCCGGCGCCCGCTTCGGCTACCGGCTCAACGACCAGCGGGTGGTGGACGCCATGGTCCACGATGGCCTCTGGTGCCCCTTCGAGGACCATCACATGGGCAACAGCGCGGAGTGGATCGCCCGGCGCTATGAGGTGAGCCGGGAGGAGCAGGACCGCTTCGCCCTGGAGAGCCACCGCAAGGCCGTGGCCGCCCAGGAGGCCGGTCGCTTCCAGGAGGAGATCGTGCCGGTGGAGGTGCGGAACCGCAAGGGGACCCTCCTCTTCCAGGCGGACGAAGCGCCCCGGCCCGACACCTCCCTGGAGAAATTGGCCCGGCTCAAGCCTGTCTTCGATCCCCAGGGCACGGTCACCGCGGGCAACGCCTCGCCCATCAGCGACGGGGCCGCGGCCCTGGTGGTCAGCAGCCGGGAGTTCGCCCAGGCCCACGGGCTGAAGCCTCTGGCCCGGATCACCGGCTACACCCAGGCCGGGGTGGAGCCCATCGCCATCTTCTCCGCGCCCATCCACGCGGTGCGCAGGCTGCTGGAGCGCATGGGCGTGGGGCTGGACCACTTCGATCTCATCGAGATCAACGAGGCCTTCGCCTCCCAGACCCTGGCCGACGGCTGGGAGCTGGGCTTCGACTGGAGCAAGGTGAACGTGAATGGCGGCGCTATCGCCCTGGGACACCCCATCGGTGCGTCCGGCGCCCGGGTGCTGGTGACCTTGATCCATGCCCTGAAGCAGCGGGGACTGCGCACCGGGCTGGCCACCCTCTGCCTGGGGGGCGGCGAGGCGGTGGCCCTGGCCGTGGAGATGCTGGAGGGCTGACCCTCTCTTCCATCCGACGACCCAACCCGAGCTGGCCGGCAATGCACCGGGCCGGCTCTCTTTCTGCCCCCATCCGCCCGTTTGGTTGGGACCCGGTTTTGTGGAATAATGGAACCGTGACGACCGAACTTTCTTCCCAAGGCATGGCCAACCGACGCAAACAGGGCGTGCCGTCGGATCCCGCCCGGGAGCTGGCGGAGAACCCTCTCAGCGAACGGGAGATGGAGGTGGCCCAGCTGCTGGTGACCGGCGCCACCAACGTCGAGATCGCCCGGGAGCTGGTCATCAGTCCCCACACGGTCAAGGTCCATCTGCGCAACATCTACGAGAAACTCCAGGTCAGCAGCCGCACGGAAGCCTCCATGCTGCTCCTGAAACGGGGGTGGCTGACTGTGCCCGGCCTGCCTTCCCCAGGGGAGCCAGCGGAGCGGGAAGCGCCGCCCCCGCCGGAACCGGAACCCCTGGCGGCTCGAGTGGGCCCGCTCTTCCCCTGGCAGCGCATCTACCTCCTAGGCGCCCTGGCGGTGATCCTGGCCACCCTGCTCTGGCCCAGCCTGGCCAACCCGGTGCGCACCTTGCCCAACCTGCTCAGCGATGGGGAGGTCACCGCGCTGGGCCAGCCCACCATCCAGGAGCTGCCCCGCTGGGAGTCCCGCACACCGCTGACCCGTCCCCGGAGCCGGTTCGCCCTGGTGCGGAGCGGCAGCCTGATCTTCGCCATCGGCGGGGAGACGGGCCAGGGCCAGCTCCTGCCGGACGTGGACGCCTACGACCTGGGGGTGAACGAGTGGCAGCCCCGATCGCCCCTGCCCATTCCCCTGGCCAACATGGCGGCCACGGTCTGGGCAGGCCGGGTCTACGTGGCAGGAGGCAGCACCCAGCTGGAGGACGAGGCGGGGCAATCGCCTCTGAGCGACCTGCTCTGGGTCTACGATCCGGCGGTGGACGCCTGGCAGCAGATGGGGCAACTGCCCAGCCCGCTGGCCGGGGCGGCCATGGTGGCAGTGGACGGCTCCCTCTACCTGCTGGGGGGCTGGGACGGCCAGAGCATGCGGGACGAGGTCTGGCGCCTCTCCCTGTCCACGGAGGGGGCGACGAAGGGCGCAAATGTGCCTGGCTGGGAGCTGGTGACTCGGCTGGCCCAGCCTCGGGCCTTCCTGGGGGCAGCGGCAGTGGCGGACCGGATCTATGTGGTGGGGGGCTTCGACGGGGAGCGGGAGCTGGATCGGGCCCGGGTCTACCAGGTGAGCAGCGGGGAATGGACCGAGCTGCCTCCCCTGTCCACACCCCGGGGCGGGCTGCAGCTGGTCTACGATGGGCTGGCCGTCTTCGCGCTGGGGGGAGGGTGGACCCAGGCCATCGAGACCCACGAGCGTTTCGATCCGGCCACGGGACTGTGGAGCAACTTCCCCTCGCCCCTGACTGGGGAGTGGCGCAACCTGGGGGCCATCGAGGAGAACGGTCAGCTGCACCTGATGGGGGGCTGGTCCGGGAGCTACCTGGGCGTGCACCTCCAGTACCAGAGCACCTTCCGCACCTTCCTGCCCCTGAACAAAAAATCAGACTCGGCAGCGCCCAGCCCGGTGATGCAGAGCCCGGCCGCTCCGAGTCCTTCAACGCCCAAATCCACGACGCCCAGTCCCCTGGCCACCCCTGGCCCGTGAGCCGGGCTTGGGCTGGCTAGCCCTTCCCCGCCAGACGGAAGATCTTGTCCCGGGTGTCCCGCCAGGAGACCTTGCTCAGCCCCATCTTCTGGCGCAGCTGCTCCTCGGGCATGCCTCGCCGGAAGTCCCGCACCGCGCAGGTCCAGCGCAGGACCTCGAACCCTACCTGCAGCCGTTTGATGCCAGCCTTCTTCCCCACCTCGTCCAGGACGTACTCCAGATTGCGGGGCGTGCACTCGAAGAGGTAGTTCTCCGGCTTGTACTGCTCCAGGTACTGGCGCAGGGGCGGGAGGATGTTGGGGTGCAGGGGCAGGCGCCGGTTCTTGTGCCGGTAGCGAGGATCCTCGTAGCGGATGTGGACCTCCGGTGCGTTAGGCTGACTAGTGTCGATGTCGCTGATGAGCAGGTTGGCGCACTCGCTCTTCTTCATGCCCGTCTGGAGGAGCAGGCTGACCAGCAGATAGGGGCGCGCGTCGGCCTTCTTGCGGTCCCAGAGATAGTCCTGGGCCGTGCGCAGGAGGCGGTTCACTTCATCGTCCTGGAGGATGGAGGGCAGGGGGGTGCGAACGGAATGCTGGACGATGGCCTCGGCTGGATCCGTACCCAGGACGCCGGTTTCGTGTAGCCAACCGAAGAAGACCTTCAGGGTGGTGATGCGTCGGGCCAGGGTTTTGGCGCTGCAGGGTTTGCCCCGGCCGAACTGGAGCCAGTCCAGGAACTCGTTCAGGTGTTGGGTGTTGATCTGGCGCAACACCGCGGAGCTGTCCATGAATTCCCGGAGGATCTTCAGGTCGTTGCGGAAGGCCTTGATGGTGTTCTCGCTGAAGCCCTTCCCCTGCATGTACTCGTCGAACTTTCGGATGGCGTCTTCCAGGGGGCTGTTGGCCCGCAGGGGGGCGTTCTCGGTTTGGGCGTCGGCCTGGGAAGTGTGGGATGTCATGGTCCGGACCCGTCCTTTCTCTGCTGCGGCCAGGAATGTGGATGGCATGGGGCGGAATGGCTTCCGCGGATGGGTGTGGATAGTCCTCAAATCGGCTGGGCATCGACCGTCACAAGTATTGTAGCATAACTTTTCGCGAAAACCTCATTTTGGGAAGGTTTCTGTCCCGCGGGATCCATCGAAACGAGGCGCGCTCGCCCCAGCCACGCCTGAACATTGCCTCTGAACATTGTCTGTTTTCAAACGCCGCCGGGGCACTTCCTCTGGCCGCCATTGCCCCGTCAAAAAGTGCCTACCTGTTTTGACAAGGCTTGTGTTCTTTTGTACAATCCCCGCAAGTTCGTAGCGAAGCTGACAGACTGAATGGGTTCGGTCTGGTACCACGGCTTCCTCCCTTCGGGAATTCCCCTTCGAGTTTGTCTGATTTCAAGCAGTTTTGTGGCGGCATACGCCAATCATCACGGCGAAGAGGCCACATGTTCGATGTTTGTCCGGCTGGAAAGAGCAGCGGGATCGGCGAACCAGCCTGGGACAAGCCAGGGCGTCGTTTTGTGCCTGGGCCTGGCGCCCTCGGCCGATCTGGCTGAGCTGCCTGGCCCAGGATGAGAGGAAGCGGGGGTGAGAAAACCATGAAACGAAAAGTGTGGACTGTCCTCTCCCTGGGGATCGTGGTACTCTGGCTGGTGCTGAGCTACCAGCCGCACCTCCTCCAGCCCCTGCAGATCGCCTTCCCCCGGGAAGCCGTGCACGGGCTGTTTACCAGCCTCCTGTTGATCAGCACCGGTCTCTTCCTGGCCATCCAGTTCTTCCTGGTGGCCTGTGTCTTCAAACTGCCCCAGCGGGTGAGCCGGCGGGATGCAGTGGTCACCCTGGATCTGCCCCCGGAAAGCCTGAGCCAGCTTGGGTACGAGACCCGGCCGGAGATCTGCATCAACCGTCGGCTGGAGCTCCTATGGACCGCCCTGCCTCTGTTGACCACCCTGGGGCTTGTCCTGGCTGGATGGAGCACCCTCGCCACTTCTGTCCCCTGATAACCAACGTTGATGGGCGTGGTGACCTTGTCTTTCTCAGCCCAACGCTGCGCCCGCCTTTTTCCAGACACCCCTCACAGCCGAGCCGAGGAATGAAACGTCCATGAACAAGAACATGCGTCATTTTGCCATCGTTGCCGTCTTGGTGCTCATCGGCGCCGTGATCATGAACAAGCTGCTGATCTCGGTGCTGCCCTTGCCGACCCCCTCCTCTGCCCAGGCGGAAAGCGTGGATTCTCTCTTCCGGCTGCACATGGCCCTGATCTCTCTCTTCTTCTCCCTGATCGTGGTGTTCGTCGTCTACGCCATCGTCATCTTCCGGGCCCGGAAGGGGGATGAGAGCGACGGGGAGTACATCCACGGCAACACGACCCTGGAGATCGTCTGGACAGTGATTCCCCTGGCCATCGTCATCTACCTGGGGTTCCTGGGCACCAAAGCTCTGGGGGAAGTGACCCAGGCCCAACCCAACGAGAAAGTGATCCAGGTGACGGGCTTCCAGTGGGACTGGCGCTTCGAGTACCCGGAGGAGGGCATCACCTCCACCACGCTGGTGCTACCCAAGGGCCAGCCCATCCGCCTGGAGATGCAGTCGGAGGACGTGATCCATTCCTTCTTTATCCCAGAGTTCCGGGTGAAGCAGGACTTGGTCCCTGGCCACGTGACCACCCTGCGCATCACCCCCACCAGGACAGGCGGGTTCGTCCTGCGCTGCGCGGAGCTGTGTGGGCTCAGCCACGCCTACATGCTGGCGGATGTGCAGGTGCTGGAACCTGCAGAGTACGACGCCTGGGTGGCGGAGCAGACGTCCCAGACCGAGCTGCCCCCCGCAGAGCTTGGCGCCAAGATCGCCGAAACCCAGGGCTGCCAGGGCTGCCACAGCCTGGACGGCTCGCCTTCCGCCGGCCCCACCTGGAAGGGGCTCTTCGGCCGGGAAGAGACCCTGGCCGATGGCTCCACGGTGGTGGTGGACGAGGACTACCTGCGGGAGTCCATCCTGGATCCGCACGCCAAGATCGTGGAGGGTTTCCAGCCCATCATGCCCACGGACTACGGCGAGAAGCTCTCGGACGAGGAGATCACGGCGATCATCGAATTCATCAAGACGCTGGAATAGCTCGCTTGCACGGAACATCCCATCGATTATCCCGTTGCCATCGCATCAAGGAGGGGATTCTGAATGTCGCTTTTTTCATTGCCTGCTGTTAAAGGCCTGATTGCCCAGATTCTTGGCACCATCGCCGGCATGGCGCTGACCACGGTGATCCGGGCCCTCATGGGCCTGCCGGCCTGGAAGGCGGAGCCGGCCTGGGTCGTCGGGGCCCTGCTGGGAGGTGTGGCCTTCCTCTTCGCCGTGGGCGCCTTCGATGACTGGCTGCAGTGGATGGTGGGGAAAGAGACCCCCCTGCGCCACGGCCCACCCCCGGATCGCCCGGCCTGGACCCGCTACTTCAGCGTGGACTACAACCACAAGGTCATCGGCATCCAGTACACGGTCTGGGGGCTCTTCCTGCTCATGGCTGGGGGCACCTTCGCCCTGGCCTTCCGCACGGAGCTGCTGCGTTCCGGCATGCAGTTCCTGGGGCTGGAGCTCTTCAACAACTTCATCGGCCTGCACGGCATCGTCATGATCGGCGGGATCCTCCTGGGTGTGGGCGGCATGGCCAACTACCTGGTGCCCTTGATGCTGGGCGCGGAGGACATGGCCTTCCCCCGCCTCAATGCCCTGGGCTTCTGGTTCAACGTGCCAGGGGCGCTGCTGATCTTGAGCAGCCTCCTGGTGGGGGGCTGGGATGCCGGCTGGACGGGCTACCCACCCCTGAGCGCTCGAGGACCCATCGGCTACCAGCTCTTCTTCCTGGGCGTCTACTTCATCGGCCTGTCCTCCATCGTGGGCGCGGTCAACCTGCTGGTGACCATCCTGCACATGCGTCCCAAGGGGATGAGCCTCTTCCGCATGCCCATCTTCGTCTGGGGCGTCTTCGCCACCAGCCTGATCCAGCTCACGGCCACCCAGCTCATCGGCCTCTCTTTCCTCATGGTGCTGGTGGAGCGGACTCTGGGCATGGGCTTCTTTGACCCAGGCCTGGCCGGGCCGGGCAAGGCGCTGTTGGAGGGGGGCGGGGACCCCATCCTCTTCCAGCATCTCTTCTGGTTCTACAGCCACCCTGCGGTCTACATCTTCATCCTGCCGGGCCTGGCCGTGATCGGTGAGCTGCTGCCGGTCTTCGCCCGCAAGCCCCTCTTCGGCTACAAGTGGGTGGCCCTCTCCAGTCTGGCCATCGCCCTGGTGGGCTTCCTGGTCTGGGCCCATCACATGTTCGTCTCTGGAATGAACCCAGGGCTGCGGGTGCCCTTCATGTTCGCCACCCTGCTAGTGGCCGTGCCCACCGGGGTCAAGTTCTTCAGCTGGGTGGGGACCATCTGGGGCGGCAAGCTCCACTTCCCCACGCCCATGCTCTTCGTGCTGGGGGCCATCTCCGTCTTCCTCATCGGCGGGCTCACCGGCCCCATCCTGGGGACAGTGCCCACCAACATGCCCCTGCACGACTCCTACTTCGTGGTGGGCCACTTCCACGCCACCATGTTCGGCGGCTTCGTCTTCCCCTTCTTCGCAGCCCTCTACTTCTGGTATCCCAAAGTGACGGGCCGCATGTACAACGAGACCCTGGGCAAGATCCACTTCTGGCTCATGACCCCGGCCTTCTGGGCTCAGACCCTGGGCCAGATGACTGTGGGGGTGATGGGCATGCGCCGCCGCATCGCGGACTACGACCCGGCCCTGGGGAACGGCATGATCCAGGCCGGCCACGTGGTCATCACCATTGCCGGCTTCGCCATCGCCTTCGGCGTTCTGCTCATGATCTACAACTTCATCCGCAGCGCGGAGGTGGGCAAGGTGGCCGGTTCCAACCCCTGGCGCTCCCGCTCGCCGGAGTGGCAGATCCCGTCCCCCGTGCCGGAGCACAGCTTCGCCGCTCCTGTGACCGTGGTGGGCGAGCCCTACGACTACGGCCTGGCCGGTTCCACCTACGTGCGCATGGCCGCCGCCGGGGACGACTAGCCAACTTCTAACTTCTAACCGCCATCTCCCAACTCCCAGCGTTACCCGTTCAGTTCCGGAGCCAATCCATGGGAAACACCAAATCAGGCATCTACCGCATCGGCATCGTGGTGCTTGTGGCCCTGGCCGCCTTGACCGGCATCGAGTACATCGTCGCGGTGACCTTCAACTCCGCCGCGGTGCTCTTCCTGATCGCCCTGGCCAAGGCCGCCCTGGTCCTCCAGTACTTCATGCACGTCTACCGTCTTTGGTCAGAAGAGGAGCATTGAGAACCCATGAGTAGCGTCGCCGTTTCTATCCACGAGAGCTATCGAGAAAAGCTGCGCAACAACCGGCTGGGGCTGTGGCTTTTCTTCGTGTCCGAGGCCTTCATGTTCGGCGGGCTGCTGGCTGCTCGCTTCTACCTGTGGCGGGAGGACGGGGTGGTGGTCCGCCCGGCTCTGGACCAGCAGCTGGGTCTGATCGTCACCTCGGTGCTGCTGCTGAGCAGTTACTTCATGAACCGGGCCGAGACCGCCATCGCCCACGACGACCGAGAAAACTTCCTGAGCGGTCTGCTCATCACCGCCTTCCTGGGGCTGGTCTTCCTGGCCGGGGTGGTCATCTTCGAGTGGGGCGGCCACATCAAGCCCTGGGATGGCGTCTTCGGCGCGGTGCTCTTCGGCATGACCGGCATGCACGCCCTCCACGTGCTCAGCGGGGTGATCTTCATCCTGATCATCTGGTGGAACGGGCGCAAGGGCCACTTCTCCGCGGACCGGCACTGGGGCGTGGAGGCCTGCGCCATCTACTGGCACTACGTGGATCTGGTCTGGATCTTCTTCTATCCGGCCCTCTACCTCATCGGCCGCGTCGTGCACTGACGCCTGTCCCCGGCGCGGGTCGGGGATGGGCCGGTTCTGTTGAGCGGAGCCATGAGCCCAACAACCCAAGCCTTGCTGCTCTCCTGGGATCTGCGGGGGGAGGTCATCCTCCTCCTGCTCCTGCTGGGGGCAGCCCAATACGTAGGATGGAAGCGTCTCCGGCGGCGGAGCCAGGGACGCTTCGCTAATCTCTGGCGCCTTTTTTCCTACCAGGGCGGGCTGCTGGTCCTGGCCCTGGCCCTCATGTCTCCCATCGACGTCCTGGGTGGCCAGCTCTTCCTGATGCACATGGTCCAGCATCTGCTCCTGGTGATGGTGGCGCCGCCCCTGCTCCTTCTGGCCAATCCCTTCCCCACCTTCATCTGGGCCCTGCCCCGGAACCTCCGCTCCCAGGTCGCCCGCCTCTTCCAGGGGCAGAGCCAGGTGCGCCGGGTCCTGGCCCAGCTCACCGCGCCGGGCATCGTCTGGATGGTCTACCACTTCTTCCTGCTGGGATGGCACGACGCCAACGCCTACAACTGGTCCCTGCGCCACGAGTGGGTCCACGACCTGGAGCACTTGACCTTCTTCGGATCGGCCGTGCTCTTCTGGTGGCATGTCATCGGCGCCGGGCCTCGCATCCATCGCCGCTTCCCCATCGGCCTGCGCATCGCCTACGTCCTGAGCGCGGTGCCCCCCACCATGCTCACCGGTGTGGTTATCGCCTTCGCCACCACCCCCATCTACACCTACTACACCACCGTGCCCCGCTTCTGGGGCATCGATGTGATGTACGACCAGATGCTGGGAGGCATCATCATGTGGGTGCCGGGCAGCATGATGTACATCCTGGCCGCGCTGATCATGCTGGCCCGGGTCTTCACCGCGGAGGAGAAAACCCCCCTGCTCCAGGTCTCCGACTGGTCCACCGACGAGGCCATGATCGCCCCGGGGCTGGAACATCGGGCCCGGCAGACCAAGCTGCGCAAGCTGATGTCCCGGTAGGCGCTGCCATGGGACGACTTCGGCTGAGCCTGCTGGTGTTGTGGATTTTAGCGGGGCTGATCCTGCCTGGGGCGGCCCTGGCCCATGGCGGCGGCACGCCAGTGCTGACCGATGCGGAGGCCGGTCCCTACCGGCTGTTCGTCTGGGCCAACCCGGCGGAGCCTTTTGTGGGGGAATACCACGTCACCGTGGCCGTCACCGAGCCGGTGGCGCCCGGTGAGGATCCCCTGGGCGGCACGCCGGTGCTGGGGGCGGAGGTAACGCTGTTCTTCCAGCACCTGGAGGCGGACGAGGCAATCCAGGCCACCGCCACCCACGAGAACGCCACCAACAAGCTCCTCTACGAGGGGGACGTGGCCCTGCCTCGGCCCGGGCCCTGGCAGGTGACGGTCCAGGTGGTCGGGCCGGAGGGTGAAGGCCAGGCCAGCTACACCATCCAGGTAGCGGCCAAGCGGCAGGTGAACTGGCAGCTGGTGGGGGGTGGTGTCCTGCTGCTCCTAGGGCTGGCTGGAGCCGGCCTCTTCGTG
>WGCB01000618.1 GCA_015494005.1 Caldilineaceae bacterium | reverse complement strand
CCCCCGTCTTCATCACAGAGGCCCAGACGTGGCCGTTGGGGCTCACGTAGAGGGCGGCCGGGGAGTTCCCGCCCAGGTAGCCGCCGGGCTGGGCCAGCCCAGGGACGGCCACGCCCGCGCCCGGCGCGCCCACCTGGATGGCGTAGCTGTCCGCCGCCGGGTCGTAGCTCAGCCGCCAGAACTCTGTCTGGGTGGGGTCGCTGCCCAGGACGTAGAGCATCTTGTTCGCGTCGTCCCAGAAGGCATCCGGCCGGGCGTCGTCCCGGTCCTCCAGCTCCACCGAGGTGAAGGTCTGGGCTCCGGGCACATCCAGGAGCACGTAGTGGTCACTGGAGCCATCCCCATCGTCCCTGGGCACGATGGCGTCCCAGCGCTGCTTGTAGCTGTTGTACCAGAGCCGGCTCTGGTTGGGCTTGCCGTAGATCTCCGGATTGCGGATGGTGCTGGTGTCCGAGCCAGCGATGAGGTCAGTCACCTGGGCCATTTCGGCCAGTCCCACGGCCATCCCCAGGGTGAGCAGAGCCAGCAGAACAGCATAGAAGGCGATAGTCTTGACGTGGGATGCATTGCGCCAGTTCATAGATGTTTCCTTTGCGCTGCGGGTTCTTTCTCTGGTCCGACCATTGACAAAGCTGATAGTGAAAAAGGTAGAGCGGTCGTGCCCCTTTGCTGACCTATCGCTGTGGCTAGCCGCCTGCATTCTTGACGATCAGGGGCAAATAGTAGAAATGATAGCTTTCCTGGGCATACCAGACCTGGGCATCCGTGCGGTTATGGACCAGCACCACCACGCCTGTCTCCGAGTTCACCGAGAAGCGGGGCGTGATGACGTCGGTGAAGACCGTGCCAGGCTTGTCGAAGAGGTAGACCACCGGAGCGCTGGCCAGATCCGCCAGGGCATCCAGGCTCACCGGCCCTTTGCGCCCGGCCTTGCGCACCTGGTCCCCCACCACCTCCGCCTCGTTCAGGTAGACGGTCAGGGTGCGGCGCTCATCGTCCACCACCAGGGAGGGCCGGGAGTGCTCCGGCACCTCCTGGGCCGTGGTCACGGTGAAGGCAGACCAGGCGCCTTTTGGCGTGCGCTTGAAGAGACGCAACCGCGGGGATGTGGGGATGCCGTTCTCTGTCTTCACCGCGAAGTACATGTTGCCGTCCCCGTCTCGGGCCGAGCTCACGTGGTCGTCCGAGCGCTCCCCACTCACTGGCGCCGGGATGGCCGACGACTCGTCCGTCCAGTTGGCCAGCGCCGTGGGATCCGCGTCCTGGGGGATGGTCCAGAAGTAGAAGTTGGTGGAGAGATTGTACTCTCCATTCTCAGCGGCGAAGAGGCCCAGATAGGTGACACCCCCCTGCTGGAACTCGGTCCAGACCGTGAGGCCTACGTGAGCTCCGCTGTCCAGGTTGACCGGCGTGGACAGCCAGGTGGCTCCCCCGTCCGTGGAGTGCTGGACCAACAGTCCTCCCGTCTTCATCACAGAGGCCCAGACGTGGCCGTTGGGGCTCACGTAGAGGGCGGCCGGGGAGTTCCCCCCCAGGTAGCCGCCGGGCTGGGTCAGCCCGGGGACGGCCACGCCCGCGCCCGGACCGCCCACCTGGATGGTGTAGCTGTCCGCCACCGGGTCGTAGCTCAGCCGCCAGAACTCTGTCTGGGTGGGATGGCTGCCCAGGACGTAGAGCATCTTGTTCGCGTCGTCCCAGAAGGCGTCCGGCCGGGCGTCGTCCCGATCCTCCAGCAGCACCGAGGTGAAAGTCTGAGCCCCGGTCACGTCCAGGAGCAGGTAGTGGTCGCTGAAGCCATCCTTGCCGGCCTTGGGCACGATGGCATCCCAGCGCTGCTTGTAGCTGTTGTACCAGAGCCGGCTCTGGTTGGGCTTGCCGTAGATCTCCGGGTTGCGGATGGTGCTGGTGTCCGAGCCCACGATGGGGCCGGCCACTTCGGCCATTTCTGCTCGCTCCACAGCCATGCCGGTGAAGAGCAGGGCGAGCAGCAGAGCATGGAAGGCGATGGTTGTGATGTGAGGTGGGTTGCGCCGTTTCATGGGTCGTGTTTTTCGGGATAGGTTTCCTCGGAGCGACGGGCCGAAGAAAAGAAAAGGCGGGATGATGGACCAAGGCGATGGCTCGAACAGAAAACGGCGGCCAAGATGCCATCCTGAACAGGGCGGGATCGCCAGCCACGCCAGATGCCGTCCTGCCAGCTCCATTCTCCATTGTACCCTAAGGTTCTGGGCTGCTATCTTTAAATTGGATTACAGAATGGCTGAAAGAACGAAAGGTGGGGGACAGGAGACAAGGAGTGCGCTTTCCCATCGCCCAGCCTGCTCCTGACCGCCAACCAACCAGCGAGTCAGCGGGGATCCTGCGCCCCCTCGCTCTGTTTTGCTCCCTGCCCCAGGAACGCCTCCACATGCTTCCACACCGCCGCGTAGACGCTCTCCAGGGGCTGGGAGGCGTCCACCCGCACGAAATTGGGGGCCCCCTCCCCCTGGGCCAGCATGGCCTCCCGGAAGGCCTGGAGCTCGGCCAGGGAGAGCCCCTCTGGCTTGCGCTCCAGGAGCAGGGCCGGCGGCGCGTCCAGGAAGATGACCAGGCCAGGCTGGGGGTAGAGATGGTTCAGGCACCAGAGATGGAGCCGGTCGGGCCACGGCAGGTGACGCCGGGCCTCGGGCCGGTTCTGCTCCGCGTACTCGTAGACGAAGTGGCGGTCGAACAGGACCGTGTACCCCCGCCGCTCGTAGTTCCAGACCACCAGCTGCCGGTACCACTCCTCGGCCAGGCGGTGGAGGGTGCGGGCCACCAGGCCCAGCGTCCCCCGCTCCCCGGGTTGCTGCTCCAGCTGCCGGTTGAAGACCGGCTCCGGGGGCATCTCCTGGGAGCTGGCCGCCGCCTTCCGGTAGGAGCGGCGCTTCAGCCACAGGACCAACCGGGCCGTGGGCAGGGTGACGTTGGCGGACATGAGGCTCGTCCCCATGTAGATGCGCACGGCAGGCCCGGGCAGCTCCGCCAGCAGGCGCTCGGTGATGGTGGTCTTGCCTGCACCGTCCAGGCCGATGAACGCGATGGTGCTCATGCGGCACTCACCCAGGGCTCCATGGCCCGAAAGAGCGCCTCCAGGGAGACGGGGTAGGGATGGACAACCTGGTAGGCCGTTTTGTCCGCCAGGGCCCGGGCCAGCCCCGCCGCCTGCCGGGCCGGGATCTCCTCCAGGAAGGGGTTGACCCGCTCTGGGAAGGCGAAGCGAAAGGCCTGATAGAACTCCTGGAAGTAGAGGAGCTCCACCTGGTTGGAGTGGGCCATGCGCCGGGCCACCTCCTGGCCGGGGATGGGCGTCACCCGGATGGTCGACTGGGCATGGCTCAGGAGCAGGAAAAGCCGGTCCACCGGCGTGATGCCCGAGGCCATCCGGCCCTGGAAGAGGCGCGCCGGGTGGATCATCAGCCGCCGCTGCCGTTCCAGAGAGGGCAGGGCCCGCCCCAGGAGATCCAGGGGGAAGCGGTCGGCCAGCCCCAGCTTTTCCCCGGCCCGATGCAGGGCGCCCAGCAGGCGAACGGCCCGAAAGAGCAGCCGCTTCCCAGGCGGGATGCCAGGCAGGAGCTGGGGGACCTGGCGCATCTGCCATTCCCACACGCTGATGGGGATGGGCAGGCCGAACATGCCCTCCCCGTCCGGCGCCAGGAGCACCACCTCGTCCCCCACGTACTCGGCCCCCTGGCTGGTGAAGGCCAGCAGGCTTTCCGTCTTGCCCCCCTTGGTCCACCCCACCACCAGGACGCCCTGCCCTCGGAAGCGGAAGGCGGAACCGTG
>WGCB01000617.1 GCA_015494005.1 Caldilineaceae bacterium | reverse complement strand
GGTGGCATCATAGACCAGTCGCTAGCTTCCGTCAAACCAGGCGGGCCCACGGGGTCTTTCCCCTGGACCTGACCCAGCCGAACCAGACCCACGAGGGCAGAGGGCCCATGCGCATCCTTGTCATTTCCGATATCCATGCCAATCAGGCCGCGCTGGAGACGGTTCTCAGCGCGGCCCGGGGAGAGTACGACCGTGTCTGGAATCTTGGGGATACGGTGGGGTATGGCCCCCGGCCCAACGAGTGCGTGGAGATCGTGCGGGAGCAGGCTCACATCTCGGTGATCGGGAACCACGACTGGGCCGTGTTGGGGCGGCCGGGCATCAGCGTGGACGATTTCAACCCCATGGCTCGGCAGGCGGTGCTCTGGACCCGGGAGCAGCTGACCCCGGAGAACCGGGCCTACCTGGATAGCCTGCCCGACCAGCCGGTGGAGCCGCCGGAGGCCCCAGACTTTCTGGTGACCCATGCCAGCCCCCGGGAGCCGGTCTGGGAGTACATCCTCACCCCCGGCGTGGCCCTGGAGAACTTCGCCGCCTTCGCCCAGCTGGCCTGCCTGGTGGGCCACACCCACAAACCGGCCATCTTCCGCTGGCGCCTGGCCGTCACCATGACCCGAGAAGGCGAGCGGCAGACCGCCACCGTGGACCAGCTGGTCCCAGAGGTGGGCAAGGAGTTCGCTCTGGAGCTCTCGCCCACCCAGCGCATGATCCTGAACCCGGGGAGCGTGGGCCAGCCTCGGGACGGGGATCCCCGGGCCGCCTACGCCCTGCTGGACCTGGAGCGGATGACCTGGCGTCAGGAGCGGGTGCCCTACCCCATCGAGCTGACCCAGAGCCAGATGCGGGCGGCCAACCTGCCTCGCCGCCTCATCGATCGCCTCAGCTTCGGCTGGTGACGCCCCGCCTCGTCCTCACTTGTTGGCCTCCAGCCGGTGGTACATCTCGAACCAGTCGGGCAGGTGCTCCATCTGCTCCTGGGTCTTGCGCTTCTCCTCCCGCCGTCGCCACTCCTCCAGCCGCCGGTGGATCTCGTCCTTCACCCCTTGAGGATCCGGCACATAGTCGAAGGTGAAGAGGCCATCCGTGGCCGCGGTGCGCACCCGCACGTGGCCGAAGTTGAGCAGGATCTGCACCGGCCCCCGCATGCTCACCTCGATGTCCTGGATCTGCTCCAGGGGCGCCTCCCGCCGCTCCTCCGCGAAGAAGAGGGGCTTCTTCTCGATGTCGATGATGCGCCGGGCGGTCACCTCGTAGGTGTCGTTGCGCCAGTCCACGTAGATCCAGGCCATCCAGGCGAGCAGGCCCAGGCTGACCAGCGCGCCCAGCAGCTCCCCGGGCCAGACCTCCGGGATGACCCGGGCCAGCCCGATACCCAGAACCATCATGGTCAAGGTGAGGACGAGCAGGATCAGGGGCGCCAAGATCTGCGTGAGCAGGATCAGCCAGTGCTTGTGCCACACCTGCCGCTCGTCTGCCCCGGCCCGGATGGCGCTGCCCATGATCAGGGCGTTCCAGAAACGCCGCCACCAGGACTGGCCTGTGGCCTGGGCTTTCGGCTCTTCCCGGGGCAGGACCCGAGACGGCAGCTCCACCACCAGGCCCAGGCGCTGCTCCAGCGCGTTCTGGATGTCCTGGCGCTTCTCGGCCCGGTAGCGGGCCCGGCGCATCTCCCGCTGGCGGCGGATGAGGTCCCGCAGCTCCTGGGGCCGGGCCACGTAGTCGAACCGAATGGGCGCGCCCTTGCTGGCCGTGTAGACGGTCAACACGCCGTAGCCCAGCAGGTTGCCCCAGAAATTTTCCACCACATCGATGTTTTCGATCTGCTCCAGGAGGGCCGTGCGCAGGAACTCGCTGGTCAGCACCACCTTCTCCTGCTGGATGATGCGCTGGTTGGTAACGATGAGGAAGTCGTTCAGGTAGTCCACAATGCCCCAGATCAGGAAGGGGAGGAGGAGCGGGCCACCGATGGCCAGGATGGGCAGCACGAACCGAGGCCGGGTGAACGAGGCCACCAGAAGCAGCAGGAGCAGCAGGGCTCCCAGAAACAGGGCCACGGAGAGCTTCTGGAGCAGGGCCACCCAGTGACGGCGGCGCATCTCGATGATGTACTCCCGCTCGCCCAGCCAGGGCTCCCGGCGCTGTTTTTCCGGCGGCGGCGCCTTCGCATCCGCCACCACCAGCCGCTCGATGGTCTCCTCGATGTAGGCCCGAGCGCTCCGACCCTCGGCCTTCTCCACCTGCTCCAGAAAGGCCCGGTAATCCTGCCAGTGAAGCTGCAGCCAGAAGCTGCCCGGCTCCGCCTGCACCGTGGTGGGGATGGGGCTGGGCCGGATCAGGCACTCCTCGCTGAAGCGCAGGGGGCCTGTGGCCAGGCTCTCGGGACGGGCCCGCCCTTTCTCGTCCAGGGAGGAGAGCCGGGCCCGGCTGCCCTCGGCCAGGAGCCACATGCTGTCCCCCAGGTCCCCCTGAAGCATGACCAGGTGGTGCTGAGGGATGTGGTGGTAGCTGCAGAAGCCCAGGAGCCATAGGCGATAGCGCTCCTCCAACGGCTCGAAAAGGGGGAACTGTTCCAGGACGGGCCGGGTCTCCTGGCCGGTGATGCCCGGGGTGTCCTGGACGATCCGCTGGAGCATGGCCGGGTAGCCCTGGGCCGCCTGGAAGACCGAGGACCAGGGCAGCTGGTAGAGGGTGGTCTCGGTGGTGGCTTCGGCCCAGCACCAGCGGGTGGCGTGCATGCCTGCTGCCGATTCCCGGGGAGCACCGAAGGCCCAGCCTGTGCTCAGCCAGACCTTCTGGCGAGGGGCTCTGGGCGAGTGGAGGTCCACCTGGCCCTGGTGGATCAGGTAGATCTCCTTGGCCTCGGCCCGTGGAGTGAAGACCTGCTGGCCAGCCTGCAGGTCCCGAATCTCCACCTCCTGGGCCAGGTAGCTGAGTAGGATGGGGTCCAGGCCGGCCATCACCGGGAAGGTGCGCAGCCGGTTCAGGGTCTGGGGGGCGAGGAGCTGGGAGCGGATCTCCGGGTGGCGGTAGAGGAGCCGCTCCAGGGCCACCACCGCGATGCGCACCAGGGTGCAGGGCCCCTCGGTGACCGCCTGGTCCGTGTGGCGCCGGTTCATCAGCAGGGCCAGGACGCCCACCAGCTTCTGCTGCCCTTCCAGCCGATCCACCACAGTGACGGGACGCCCCTCGGGTCCGGTCATGGTCCGGGTGATGCGCACCTGGCCCTGGACCACGAAGTAGACGTGCTCCGCCTCGTCCTCTTGCTGGTAGAGGAGGTGGCCGCCGGGCAGGTCCTGCAGGACTGACTCGTCCCGGAGCAGTTTGATGATCTCCTCCCGATCCACGTTGGCCAGGAAGGGCATCTCCACCAGGATGGCGCTCAGCCGGGATTGGTCCGGGCTGGCGCCGGGGGGCTGGTTGGGGACAAAGGTCATGGTCGGCCTCTCACAGGTGTTCCTTGACGGCCTGGGCGGCCCGACGGGTCATGCCGGGCACCTGGAGCAGCTCGTCCAGGCTGGCCTGGCGGATCTTCTCCAGATCGCCGCCGAAATACTGGAGCAATGCCTTGCGCCGGGCCGGTCCGATGCCTGGGACCTCGTCCAGCTGGGAGCGGAGGCGGGTGCGGCGACGCAGGTTGCGGTGGTGGCTGATGGCGAAACGGTGGGCCTCGTCCCGGATGCGCTGGACCAGGTAGAGCCCCTGGCTGCCGCGCCGCAGCCAGACGGGCCGGGGCTGGCCTGGGACGAAGATCTCTTCCTCCCGCTTGGCCAGGCCCACCACCGGCACCCGGTCCCGGAGGCCGAACTCCTCCAGCACCTCCACAGCCACGTTCAGCTGCCCCTTGCCCCCGTCCACGATGACCAGGTCCGGCAGGATGCGCCACTGCTCGTCGGAGCGGCGGGCCTTGCGTCCCGGATCCGGATTGGCCTCCTCCACGGCCCGGCGGAAGCGGCGGCGCAGCAGCTCCCGCATGCTGGCGAAATCGTCCGGGCTGCCCTGGCTGCCCTTCCCCCGGATCTTGAAGCGGCGGTAGGCGGATTTCAAAGGGGTCCCCTGGGTGAAGACCACCATGGAGCCCACGGTGTCCCGGCCCTGGAGGGTGCTGATGTCGAAGCACTCGATGCGGGCCGGGGGCGTGGGCAGGGCCAGGGCCTCCTGGAGCTCGCTCAGGGCCTGGGTCTGGCGATGGCGGTCCGCGGCCCATTCGGCCTGCTGCACCCGCAGGTATTCCTGGGCATTCTGGTGGGCCAGCTCCATGAGCTTGCGCTTCTTGCCCCGCTGGGGCATGCGTAGCTCCACCTTGCGCCCCTTCTTCTCCCGCAGCCACTGGCGGAGGAGGGAGGCGTCCTCGGGCATGAACTGGACCAGGATCCGGGGCGGGATCTCCCCGGCGCTGTGGTAGAATTGCTGGAGGAAGGCGGCCATGAGGGCGCCGGCGTTCTGCTCCGGGTCCTGGAGCACCTCCGCCCCTTCCAGGACGAAGCTCTCCCGTCCGATGAGGCGGCCCCGGCGCACGAAGAAGACCTGGACCACCGTGTCCCCGGTGCGCATGTCCTGAGCCAGGGCCACGTAGTCCTCGTCGTCCTGGTGGGTGCCCACCAGCTCCTGCTGTTCCAGGATGCGTCGGGCCGAGCGGATGCGGTCCCGATAGATGGCGGCCAGCTCGAAGTTGAGGTTCTCCGCGGCCCGGTGCATTTGGGCCTCCATCTGCTCCAGCACCTCCTGGGAGTCCCCTTCCAGGAAGTTGATGAGCTGCTGGATGGTGGCCCGGTACTCCTCCTTGGACTGGGCGCCGATGCAGGGTCCGCCGCACATTTTCAGGTGATAGTAGAGGCAAGGACGGCGGTCCTGGCCCGTGATGGTGCGGTCGCAGTCCAGGTAGGGGAAGACCCGACGCAGGGCGTCCAGGGTCTGGCCCACGGCCCGGCTGCTGGTGAACGGCCCGAAGTAGCGGGCGCCGTCCCGGACCATGCGGCGCACGATGGAGACCTTGGGGAAGTCGTCCTGCCAGCTGATCTTGATGTAGGGGTACTGTTTGTCGTCCTTGAGCTGGACGTTGTAGCGGGGGCGGTAGCGCTTGATCAGGTCATTTTCCAGGATCAGCGCCTCCACCTCTGTCCGAGTCACCCACCAGGTGATGTCCTGGATCTCCTGGACCAGCTGGCGGGTCTTCTCCGTGTGCTGGGCAGAGGCGTGGAAGTAGCTGCGCACCCGGTTGCGCAGGACCACCGCCTTGCCCACGTAGAGGACCTTGCCCTGGCCATCCCGCATGAGGTAGCAGCCCGGGCTGGTGGGCAGCTGTTCCAGCTTCTGGCGGACGCGTTCAGGAATTTGACGGCTCATGCCTGGAATTTTACCATAAACCCCAGAGACGATACAGCTTCCCACCCTCGTCCGTCCGGGGATGGCGGGGCGCCTGTCCCCTCCGCTGGCTCGATAGACGCCTGCCCCAGGCCCGGCTGCCAGGGGAACAAGGGCCTCTGTCCGGGCGTCTTGAAAGAGGGCGGATCGGCCCCGATCCCAGGCGGAAGTGGAAAGCCCTTCGGTTTTTTCCCGGCCCAGATTTGACCCGGATCCGGGAAGTTGATATAATTTTCAGGTGTTGACGGACGCATCGCGCCGACGTAGCTCAATCGGCAGAGCAGCTGTCTTGTAAACAGCAGGTTATCGGTTCGAGTCCGATCGTCGGCTCTGGCCGATGATCCGAGGAGTGCGTCGGTCTGTTTCCGGCGGATCCACGCGTATCGTCGGTGACGTGATTGTCTGGGCTGCCAAGACAATCGCTACTGAGAGAACAGCAGTCTTGGGCGGGTGCCCGAGTGGACAAAGGGAGCTGACTGTAAATCAGCCGGCTTACGCCTACGGTGGTTCGAATCCGCCCCCGCCCACTCGAGCCCACATAGCTCAGTCGGTAGAGCGCATTCTTGGTAAGAATGAGGTCACCGGTTCAAGTCCGGTTGTGGGCTCCTCAATGTGGTTGATTCTCGGTAGTGCTGACATGGCCGTCCACCGCTTGGTGGGCGGTCGCTGACTGATCAGGACGCTGGTCATCCATCTCTTTTTGGGCTTCGGGCGGCAGCCCCCCAAAGCGAAACACACTCGAAAAGACACATTCGGTTGAGGAGGCAGCGCACGCATGGCAAAGCAAGTATTTGAGCGGAAGAAGCCCCATGTGAACGTGGGGACGATTGGGCACGTGGACCACGGGAAGACGACGCTGACGGCGGCGATCACGAAGGTGCTGAGTCTGAAAGGGCTGGCGGATTTTTCGGCGTTTGACCAGATTG
>WGCB01000616.1 GCA_015494005.1 Caldilineaceae bacterium | reverse complement strand
GACTTGAGTTTAGAGGGCGATCTGCCAAGGGAGAAGGGGGTTTTGGGGGTGGCGAGTAGGCGCTGCCGATCCGGAGAATGGTCTCGGATCGGCGGCGCCCACTCTCTGGGGTGTGCTATGTGGTGGGGTGCAGGGACCGCTGCACCACCTCCTGGAGAGCAGCCCTCACGACTTCGTACTCGGCCTGGATCTCTTGCACCGGGGCAAGGGCTTCCGTCAGGTTGCGGAGACGGGCCTGTTCCTCCACCCGAGCGCAGAGACTGGAGAGCTTCTTCGCCCCCAACATGGCCGATGTGGATTTCAGGGTGTGGGCCGTGTGGCGCAGGGTGTCCGTGTCCTGGGCCTCGGCCGCCTGGAGCATCTTTTCCATCTGCCGGACCGAGTCCCGCAGGAAGTCACTGATCAGCTCGGCCAACAGCTCTGCCCCTTCCTCGCCCAGGTCCTCCTGCAGAGTGTCCAGGACGGCCATGTCCACGGAGGGGAGCTGTGGAGCCTGGGGACGAGCGTGTCCGTTGCTTCCATTGTGCCCGTTGGAGGAGACAGGCGGGGAGGCAGGCTGCTCCTCCGGCGGGGTCTCGGAGAGGGAATGGGCCTTGGCCAGCGCGCTGATGAGCTCCTCCACTTTGAAGGGCTTGCTGATGTACTCGTCCATGCCGGCGGCCAGGCAGAGCTCCCGATCCCCGGACATGGCGTTGGCGGTCATGGCGACGATGAAGGGCTGTCGTTCACTGGGGAACTCGCGACGGATGCGTCGGGTGGCCTCTAGCCCGTCCATCTCGGGCATCTGCACGTCCATCAGGATCACGTCGTAATCCTGGCGGTGCAGGGCTTCCAGCACCTCCAGGCCGTTAGCAGCCAGGTCTGCGGACCGGTACCCCAGCCGTTCCAGGGTACGCAGGGCCACCTTCTGGTTGACCATGTTGTCTTCTGCCAGAAGGATGCGTAGGTTCTGGTGGTTACGGTTTGCGGCGCTGTTCTTGAAGGCCGAACTGGTGCCGTTCAGGTGTTTGCGAGGCAGCCCTGAGACCACGCTGGTCAAAATATCACGGAGTTGGGCTCGTTTCACCGGCTTGGTGAGGATGGCAGAGAAGTCCAGTTCCTGGGCTTGCTGCTTCACTTCCATGTTGCCGATGGATGTGAGCATGACCAGAAGCAGAGCGCTGTGTTCTGTCCGTTTGCGGATTTCGGCGGCCAGGGTCAGGCCGTCCATCTCGGGCATTTGCATGTCCAGGATGGCCAGGTGGAAGCGCTCGCCCTGATCCAGCAGGGCCAGGGCCTCCGGACCGGACGCCACGGCCACGGGCTTCATTCCCCAGGCTCGGGAGTGCCGTAGCAAGATCTCTCGGTTCGTCTTGTTGTCGTCCACAATGAGGACTCGCTGGTTGACCAGGAGCCCATGCAGTCGCTGATTGCCGGTGACCCGCTTCTGGAGCGTCGTGGCTTGGGCCAGGATGGTGAAGTAGAAGGTGGAGCCCACCCCCTCTTCGCTCTCCACCCACATGCGTCCGCCCATGAGCTCGGCCAGACGTTTGCTGATGGCCAGTCCCAAGCCGGTGCCCCCATGTTTGCGGGTGATGGAGGTGTCCACCTGGGAGAAGGACTTGAAAAGCCGGTCCATGCGATCCGCGGGGATGCCGATGCCCGTATCCCGGACGGCGAACTGGATCTCGTAGTAGTTCTCGGGCAGTCGGGTGCCGCTCACCCGCACCACTACCTCGCCTTTCTCGGTGAACTTGATGGCGTTCCCCACCAGGTTGACCAGGATCTGGCGCACCCGGGTCACATCCCCGATGATGCTGTACGGCGCTCCATCCTCCACGATGTAGGCCAGCTCCAGCCGTTTGTCCGCGGCCTTGGTAGCCAGCAGATCCAGGACATCCTCCACGCAGTCCAGCAGGTCGAAGGGGTGTCGTTCCAGCTCCAGCTTGCCCGACTCGATCTTGGAGAAGTCCAGGATGTCGTTGATCAGGGTGAGGAGGGCATCGCCGCTGTTGCGGATCGTCTCCACGAAGTCCCGCTGCTCCCCGGTCAAAGGGGTGTCCAGCAGGAGGCTGGTCATGCCGATGACCGCGTTCATGGGGGTGCGGATCTCGTGGCTCATGTTGGCCAGGAACTCCGATTTGGCTCGACTGGCCGACTCCGCTGCCAGCTTGGCCTGGCGTAGCTCCTCCTGCTGCTGGAGCCGCTCCAAAGCCAGCCCGATCTGCCCACCCAGGACCTGGAAGAGGGCCAGCCGCTGCTCGTCCCAGCCTGGATCTGTGGTCATGCCCAGGAAGATGAATCCAAGTCGACGGGTGCTGGAACGGAGCGGGACAAAGTAGGTGGCTCGTGGACTCGTCCCATCCGAGGTCAGATCCTGCAGGCAGTGTGGGCACATGCTCACCTGGTCCTGGAGGGTGGTCCGGCCGCAGATGCAGCTATCCATGGGAAGCCGATGCTGGCGATCGATGAAACCGTCCGGGAAGTCTCCCAAGGCATCGGCCAGGTACATCTGGGCGCTGTCTTTCTCGGCCACGTAGATCCCAGCGTGGGTGACGATGCCCTGCCCGGCCAGGCGGTGGAAGGCGGTCAACACGTCCCGGATCAGGGCCTCCGGCGTCTCGGAGCGCTGAAGGATCTGGCCGATCTCCACCTGGACCCGGAACTCTTCGGCCTGGATCGCGAGCTTCTCCTGATCCAACTTGCGCTGGGTGATGTCCTGGCGAATGGCCACGAAGTGGGACATCTCCTCCTGGTCGTCGTGCACAGGAGTGATGGTCATTTCTTCGAAATAGAGGGTGCCGTCTTTGCGCCGTCCCTGCAGCTCCCCTCGCCAGATCCGCCCCTGGGCCATGGCTTCGTGGATCTCTTGGTAGATGGAGCTGCTGGCATCGACAGCCGTGAGCTCCTGACAGATCTTCCCCACCGCCTCTTCGGTGGTGTACCCTGTCAGCAAGGTGAAGGCCGGGTTGATCCACTGGATCTTGCCCTCCCGGTCCATGATGACGATGGCGTTGGGTGCGGATTCCAGGGCCACGGACTGGAGCCGCAGCTTCTGCTCTGTGGCCTTGCGCTCGGTGATGTCCGTCGCCACGCCCAGCACGTAGTAGGTGTTGTCCCCTGGAGAGTAAATGGGACGTTTCACCGTCTGGTACCAGCGCACCCTGCCCTGGGCATCAACGGCCTCGTGGTCGTCGATGAACACTTCCTCCAGGGTGAGGAGCACCTGCCGGTCCGTGGCCCGGAACATCTCCGCTTCCTCTGCCGTGTGGATGAAATCCTCGTCCCGCTTGCCGATGATCTCCTCCACAGAGCTTCCGTACACGTCGGCCAGCGCCTCGTTGGCGAAGACGAACTGGCCCTGGCCGTTCTTGATGAAAATGGGGTTCGGCACCGTGTCCACCACGTTGCGCAGGAAGGCCTGCTGCCGTTGTAGCTCGTTCTCCATCTCCCGCCGTCGGGTGACGTCGCGTATGATGGCCGCGACCGCCGTGCTGGAGTAGGCCACGATCCGCACTTCGTAGTGACGCTCTGGCTCGTTTTCCTTGTCCCGAAGATGGTAGCTGAACTCCTGGACCTTCCCCGTGGCCATGGCCTGCTGGATGTTGGCCATAAAGAGCTGGGCCACTGCTGGCTCCATGGTCTCCGTGACGGTGCGCCCGGTCCACTCCTCGGATGCCGCATGCACATCCGTGCGTGGGGCCTGGATGTCCAGGTAGGTGCCGTTCTGATCCAGGATCAGGATCTGGTCCGGGATGGCCTGGAGCATGGCCAGGTTGCGGGCCTGGCTTTCCTGCAGATGCTCCTGCATCCGCTGTTGCTCCGTGACGTCTCGCAGGATGACCATGTAGCCGATGATGGATTGGCCCGCTCGGTCCAGCAGGGGGGAGAGCCAGCCCTCGTACCAGCGCTGTTGCCTGTTGATGTTGCGCAGGAAGACCCGGGGTTCGCTGTTGTCGATCAAGGAGCCGTTCGACTCCTCCTCCGCGAGTTGGGGGGTTAGGGAGCTGGGCCAGGCCGGGCAGATCTCTTCGAGATGGCGGCCAACCGCTTGGGGAAGGTCCGTCTGGAGGATGGTTCGGGCCGCCTCGTTCAGGTACGAGATCTGCCGCATGTGGTCCAGGATAATCACTCCATCGATGATCCGGTCCGTGATGTGGCCCCGGGCCACCGGTTTGACCTTGGTCAACTGGTAGCGGAAGAGGGACCAGGCGATGCAGAGGCTGCTGAAGAAGAAGCTCAGGGGCGTGAGATCCAGGTGAGGCCAGGGATTCAGATCGGTGACGTAGAGGATGTTTCCGGCCCAGGGGATGAGGGCCGCCAGCAGCATGCCCGCGATCTGGAACCGGTAGAACCGGTCCGAGCGCAGCAGGATGTGGATCAACAGGATGGTGCCGGTCAGAAGGTAGACATAGGACATGGCCGTGTGGAGCCAGAACAGGGGGCCATGGGAGAGATCCAGGAAAAGGGCGCCGTTGTACTGCTCCGTCCGAACCGAGGGCCAGAACAGGTGGTGGAGGTCGTTGCTCCAGACAGCGGCCAAGGTGACCAGGGCTGGGGCCATCAACAGAGCCACGCGGTTTCGGGTCAGAAGGTAGCCGTAGCCGCTGTAGTGGATGCTGAAGAGCAGCCATGTCAGGGGGATCATGGCGATGCCCAGGTACTCGACCTTCGCCCAGAACAGCTTGGTGGCCAGGGCCGTGCTTCCCAGCTCAGCGGCATAGCCGGCCAACCAGACACCGATGGCCAGGTTCAGGAAGACCAGCAGATAGGACTCCGGTGTGCCGCGGCGACGCCAGGCGATCCAAGCCATACCTAAGGCGATGATAGCGGTTGCGATCAGCACGAAACTGTAGGACTCCACTTGCCACTCCATGGACACCTTCCTCGAGGGGGAGAGTGAGAGATCTCAGCGGCATTGAGGGCGCCGCGGATTGTCATGGGAAAGTAATCGGATCATCCAGCAAATATTGAACATTTCTGTAAAATAGGATAAGTTTTCTGCGCACTCTTGGCACTAGCATTCTTGCGCTATTCTTTCGCCGAGAACCTTCCCTGGACACGCGTTCCGAGACGTTCCAACCCCAATGGCCCTGCCCACCAGGCCAAACCCAAACGCAGATCCAAACGCAAACCCAAACGGAGTGACCATGCCACCCATCCATTCTGAACCGACAGCCCAGCTCGATCCAGAGGAGCTAGAGCGCCGTTTCGCGCCCTTTGAGCGCAAGATGCGCCGGGAAGGCCTGCCGGAGATCGTCATCCGCATCTTCCGCTACTACTACGCCAAACTCCTCCAAGGGGAGACCGGCTACATCCCCAGTGACCAGGCCCAGCCCGTGGACAGCCTGCCCGAGCTGGCCGATCTGGGGGACTACACCCAGGCCGGACGAGATGCCCTGGACCGGGCCGTGGCCCTGAAGCTGAATGGCGGCCTGGGCACCAGCATGGGCATGACCGGTCCCAAGTCCCTGATCCAGGTCAGGGATGGCCTCACCTTCCTGGACATCATCGTGCGCCAGGTCCTCCACACCCGGCAGGAGACCGGCGCCCGCCTGCCCCTGGTCTTCATGAACAGCTTCCACACCCGGGAAGCCACCCTCCAGGCCCTGGCCGCCTACCCGGAGATCCAGGCCGACGTGCCCCTGGACTTCCTTCAGCACAAGATCCCCAAGATCTGGAAGGAGACCCTGGAGCCGGTGGAATGGCCGCCGGATCCGTCCAAGGAGTGGTGCCCGCCCGGCCACGGGGACATCTACCCGGCCCTGCTCACCAGCGGCATGTTGGAGCAGATGCTCCAGGCCGGCTACGAGTACGCCTTCATCAGCAACTCGGACAACCTGGGCGCCACCATCCACCTGGACATCCTGGGCTACTTCGCGGAGAAGAGGCTGCCCTTCCTCATGGAGGTGGCCCGGCGCACCCCCGCGGACCGCAAGGGCGGTCACCTGGCCTGGAACCCGGAGCAGGGGCTGATCCTGCGGGAGCTGGCCCAATGCCCGCCCGAGGAGCTCCACCTCTTCCAGGACATCCAGCGCTACCGCTACTTCAACACCAACAACCTTTGGCTGCACCTGCCCACCCTGGACCGGGTCCTGGAGGAGCGGCAGGGCGTCCTGGGCCTGCCCATGATCCGCAACGAGAAGCCCGTGGAT
>WGCB01000615.1 GCA_015494005.1 Caldilineaceae bacterium | reverse complement strand
TGCTGAAACTGTCCACCCGATTGGCCAGCTTGCTGATCTTGTGCCCCTCATCCGGATAGTGGAGGAATTCCACCGTGCCCCCGGCCCTGCGGACCCGCTCCACGATCTGCTCCGACTCGAAGAGAGGCACCCGGGGATCGTTGTCCCCGGCGATGACCAGGAGGGGCATGGTGATGCGCTCCGCCTTGTGGATGGGCGAGATGCGCTCCAGCACGTCCCGGTGATGGGCCAGGCTGCCATACTCCCGCTCCCGGTGGGCCCGACGCCAGGGGCTGGTCCGCTCCAGGAAGCTGACCCAGTTGGCGATGCCCACCACGTCGATCCCCGCCGCGAAGAGCTCCGGGTACTCGGTCAAGGCGGCCAGGACCATGTAGCCCCCGTAGCTGCGGCCGTAGATGGCGATGCGCTTGGGGTGGATCTCCGGCCGCTGCTGGAGCCAGAGGACCGCGTGCTTCAGGTCGGCCACGCTGTCCATGCGCTTCTCCACCTCGTCCAGGGCGGCGTAGGTGCGGCCGTAGCCAGTGCTGCCCCGCACGTTGGGGGCCAGGATGGCGTAGCCCTGGCTCAGGAAATACTGGAAGCGCACGTCGAAGTCCGGGCGGATCTGGCTGGTGGGGCCACCGTGGACGTAGAGGATGCAGGGGTAGCCGCCGGGCGGCGGGGGCGTCTGGGGCCGGTAGTAGAAGGCCGGGATGGAGAGGCCGTCGAAGCTCTCGTAGCGGATGAGCTCCGGCGTGACGAAGCTGCTCCGGGGGATGCCGGCCCGGTCGCTGTCCGTGAGCCGGGCCACCTGGCCGTCCCCGGTGACCCGCCACACGTCCGGGTTGCGGTCCGGGGACTGGAAGTCGAAGAGCAGGCTGCCGTCCGGGTGGACGCTCAGGTGGCCGATGACCCCCGCGGGGATGCCCTCCACGAGCTGGGCCTGGCCCGTGTCCAGGTCCAAGCGGAAGAGCTCGCTGGCGCCGTCGTGGTTGAAGACGTAGGCCCCCTGCCTCCCGTCCGGGGAGACAGCCAGCCACTCCAGCTCTCCTTCCCGGGGATGAGCGCTCCCGTCCACCAGGGGCGTGAATTCCCCGGTGTGGGGGTCCAGGCGGCCGATGGCGCCCCGGTCGTGGGTGCGATCCGTGAGGAGGAAGACCCCGGCCTCGGTCCAGTGGACGAAGCCGTAGCGGGCCGGGGGCTGCCCTTCCGTGAGGCGCTGCTCCGGCGCGGCCGGGTCCGTCAGGTCCACCCGGTAGAGGTCTATCTCCAGGGGCCCCACTGCGTCCAGCACCAGGGCCGCCCCTTCGTCCGGGGACCAGGCGGCCACCACCCGGTTGCCCTGGCTCTCCCGGACCCGCCGCATCTGGCCCGTCTCCACCTCCAGGATGTAGAGGTCGAAGTCCACGCCATTGCGGGCGTTGCTGGTGAGGAGGATGCGCTGGCCATCCTGGCTCCAGGCGCCGAAGCGGTGGATGGCCTGGTCGTCCTGGGTCAGCCGCTGGACATGGTGGGCATCCTCGTCCCTGGGGCCGCCGTAGCCGGTGATCCGGGTGAGCTGCTGGCGCTCGTTGCCCCCCACATCGCTCGCCGCCACCAGCCAGGGCTGGCCGGTCGCGCCGTGGACCTCCCAGACCTTCTCCTGGAAGAAGGTGAGCTGCCGGGGCCACTCCCCAGGCTGGGGCTGGGTGGCGGCGCTCCAGACCTGGAAGACGCCGGTGATGTCGGCCAGGAAGGCGACGCGCTGGCCGTCCGGGGCCAGTTCCGGGGAAAGGGCGCTGCGAATGTTCAGGTATCGGGCAAAGTCGGTCATGGGATTGGCTCCGGGATTGGCTACGTGGCTTCCGCTCTCTCCGCTAACTCCATCCATCGCTCCAGCGCCCGCTCCAGGGAGGCCTCCACGGACGCCAGCTTCCCGGCCAGTTCCTGGAGGCGCTGGTAGTCCTGGCCGCTGGCGTTGATGGCCGCCTGGAGCCGGGCCTGCTCTGCTTCCCAGGCGGCGATGCGCTCCTCCAGCTCGGCCAGCTCCCGCTTCTCCTTCCAGGAGAGCTTGCGCGGCCCAGGGCCGTCTTCGCGCCGGGCCCGGCCAGGGGAAGAGCGGGAAGAAGCGGGGGCCGGGGCGGCCTGGGCCTGGGCCTCCGCGTCCCGCAGGCGGCGGAAGGTCTCGTAGGGCGTGGGGTAGCGGGGACCGAAGCGGCCGTCCTGGAAGTGAGCGATGAAGTCCACCGTGCGGTCCAGGAAGTAGCGGTCATGGCTCACCACCACCAGGCAGCCCTGGAAGTGGTCCAGGAACTCCTCCAGCACGGTCAGGGTCTGGATGTCCAGGTCGTTGGTAGGCTCGTCCAGGAGGAGGACGTTGGGCTGGTGGACCAGGGTGCGCAGGAGGTAGAGGCGCCGCCGCTCCCCGCCGCTGAGGCTGCCGATCCGGGCCCACTGCAGGGAGCGGGGGAAGAGGAACCACTCCAGCATCTGGGCGGCGTCCACCCGTTCCCCGTCCGCGGTGCGGATGAGGGGGGCCTCGGCCTGGATGAACTCGATGACCCGCTGGCTCTCGTCCAGGGTGTGGCTGCGTTGGTCGAAGTACCCCACCTGGACCGTCTCGCCCCAGGTCACCGTGCCCGCGTCCGGCTCCAGGCGGCCGGCCAGCAGCTCCAGGAAGGTGCTCTTGCCTGCGCCGTTGGGCCCGATGATGCCGATGCGGTCGCCGGGATCCAGGTGGAAGTCCACGCCATCCACCGCCACCTTGTCCCCGAAGCGCTTGGTCAGCCCCCGAGCGGTGAGCACCTTCTTGCCCAGGCGACGGCCGACCAGGGCCATGCTCACCCGCTCCTCCCCCGCGTCGTACTGGATGCGCTGCAGCTCCTGGACCCGCTGCTTCCGGGCCTTCTGCTTGGTGCCCCGGGCCATGACCCCCCGCCGCAGCCAGGCCAGCTCCCGCTGGAGCAGCTTGCGCCGCTTCTGCTCCGCGGCCGCCAGGCGCTGGTGACGGCTGGCCCGCTGCTCCAGGTAGGCGCTGTAGTTGCCCGGGTAGCTGACCAGCTGCCGCCGGTCCAGCTCCACGATGCGATTCACCACCCGGTCCAGGAAGTAGCGGTCGTGGGTGACCATGAGCAGGGCGCCAGGGGTGGTGACCAGGTACTCCTCCAGCCAGGCCACCGTCTCCGCGTCGATGTGGTTGGTGGGCTCGTCCAGGAGCAGGAGGTCCGCCCGGTCGATGAGGGCGCGAGCCAGGGCCACCCGCTTGCGCTGGCCTCCGCTCAGGTGGCCCACCCGGGCCCCGAAGTCCTGGACGCCCAGCCGGGTGAGGATGGCCTTGGCCCGGGCTTCCTCGGCCCAGCCATCCAGCCGGTCCAGGGTCTCCGTCACCGCCAGGAGCCGGGCCTGGAGCACCGGGTCCTGGGGATGGGCCTGGAGCTGCTGGCTCACCCACTCGAACTCCCGCAGGGCCTGCATCTGGGGGGAATCCCGGCGGAAGAGCACCTCCAGCACCGTGGCCTCCGGGTCCAGGACAGGCTCCTGGGCCAGGTACTCCACCCGCACCCCGCCCCAGACGGTGACCCGGCCCTGGTCCGGAGCCTCTTCCCCGGCGATGATGCGCAGGAGGGTGGTCTTGCCGCTGCCGTTGACGCCGATGAGCCCCACCCGATCCCCGCT
>WGCB01000614.1 GCA_015494005.1 Caldilineaceae bacterium | reverse complement strand
TTTGGGCAGGCAGTGAGTGCCTGTGGAGGGGAGGCGCCGCATGTTCTGTCTGGCGGCGGTGTGACTGGCGCAATCCGCCTGTACCGGATCTGCCCAGAGGGTCCCAGAGCGATACTGACACTGAATTTGAAACATTTGAAGATAGAGTTTAGGACGTAACTTATGAGCATTGATTTCCCAGTTGAGAAAATTCGAAACATTGGCATCATCGCCCACATCGACGCCGGCAAGACCACCACGACGGAGCGGATCCTGTTCTATTCCGGGCGGATCCACCGCATGGGCGAGGTCCACGAAGGCACCGCGGTGACGGACTGGATGGCCCAGGAGCGGGAGCGCGGCATCACCATCACCGCAGCGGCTATCACCACCACCTGGAAGGACCAGGAGACGGGGGAGGAAGTCCAGATCAACATCATCGACACCCCCGGCCACATCGACTTCACCGCCGAAGTGCAGCGGAGTCTGCGGGTCCTGGACGGTGGCGTGGTGGTGTTCGACGCGGTGGCGGGTGTGGAGCCCCAGTCGGAGACGGTCTGGCGCCAGGCGGACAACTACAAGGTGCCTCGCATCTGTTTCGTAAACAAGATGGACCGGATCGGGGCCAATTTCCAGCGCACCATCGACATGATCGTGGATCGCCTGAAGGCGAACCCAGTGCCCATCCAGCTGCCCATCGGCGCCGAGGATAACTTTGTCGGCGTGGTGGATCTCTTCACCATGAAGGCCATCGTCTTCACCGATGAGCTGGGCGCCCAGCCCACCGTCCAGGAGATCCCGGAGGAGATGCGGGACGAGGCGGAGGCGGCTCGGGCCATCCTGGTGGAGCGCATCGCGGAGACGGACGACGAGCTCACCATGAAGTTCCTGGAGGGCGAGGACATCTCCCTCCCCGAGCTCTACGCGGCCCTGCGCCGGGCGGTGATCAGCAACGAGCTGGTGCCCGTCCTGGCCGGGAGCGCTCTGCGCAACAAGGGGGTGCAGCCCCTGTTGGACGCCATCGTCCGCTACCTGCCCAGCCCCCTGGACGTGCCCCCGGTGAAGGGCATTGACCCGCGCACCGGCGAGGAGGTGATCCGGCGGCCCGACCCGAAGGAGCCTTTCTCGGCGCTGGTCTTCAAGATCGTGACGGATCCCTACGTGGGTCGCTTGGCCTACGTGCGGGTCTATTCGGGCACGCTGGTGGCTGGCAGCACCGTCTTCAACGTGAACCGCAACCGCAAAGAGCGGGTGGGGCGTCTGCTCCAGATGTACGCGGACAAGCGGGAGGAGATCAAGGTCTGTGACGCGGGCGACATCGCCGCGGTGGTGGGGCTGAAGCAGAGCTTCACCGGTGAGACCTTGAGCGACCCCAATCACCCCATCCTGCTGGAGACCATCGAGTTCCCCGAGCCGGTGATCCGGGTGGCGGTGGAGCCCAAATCCAAGGCGGATCAGGACAAGATGACCGAGGCCCTGATCAAGCTGGCCGAGGAGGATCCCACCTTCCAGGTCCGCTACGACGAGCAGACTGGTCAGACCATCATCAGCGGCATGGGCGAGCTGCACCTGGATATCCTGGTGGACCGGCTGAAGCGGGAGTTCCGGGTCCAGTGCAACGTGGGGCGCCCCCAGGTGGCCTACCGGGAGACCATCACTCGCCCGGTCAAGGCGGAAGGACGTTTCGTGCGTCAGACCGGCGGTCGCGGCCAGTACGGTCATGTCTGGCTGGAGCTGGAGCCCAACGAACCGGGCGCTGGCTTCGAGTTCGAGGACAAGATCGTGGGCGGCGTCATCCCTCGGGAGTACATCCCGGCAGTGGAGAAGGGTGTCCGAGAGGCGCTGGAGAGCGGCGTCCTGGCCGGGTACCCGGTGGTGGACGTGAAAGCCCGCCTGGTGGATGGTAGCTACCACGAGGTAGACTCCAGCGAGATGGCCTTCAAGGTGGCCGGCAGCATGGCCTTCAAGGAAGGCATGCAGAAGGCCGGACCCATCCTGTTGGAGCCGGTCATGGAGGTGGAAGTGGTGGTCCCCGAGGAGTATGTGGGCGACGTGGTGGGCGATCTGTCCAGCCGACGCGGCCAGATCGAAGGCATGGAGATGCGATCTCCTGGCACTCAGACCATCCGAGCCCTGGTGCCGCTGGCCGAGATGTTCGGCTACGCCACCAACCTGCGTTCCATGACCAGTGGCCGTGGGACCTTCACCATGCAGTTCCACAGCTACAAGCCTGTCACCGGAACCATCTCTGAGAAGGTGTTGAAGAAAGAACCGGCGTAAACCATTCCCCATCTTCCGGGTGTGGCGGCACAACAGACACACCTGGAAGATGGGGCGTTTGAATTGGGCAGAATGCACCCTATCCAGCCTGAAGATCCAGAATCTGATCCGGCTTCAAAGGGTGTAAAATTTGTCAAGGCAAACGGGATGCAGTATACTATCCTAGTTTGCAGAGACACTGCCACAATTTCATTACGGGAATGGGTAAAAAACGCACCGCCGAGCTTGATATCGGCGGTGCTCCTATGCAAACAGGTAACTGTTTGCCTGTGATTTTTCCCTTGTAATCGATTCGATAAAACCAGTGATTTAACAATATGCAACGCTATTGTTAAGGAGAACTCTAAATGGCAAAGCAAGTATTTGAGCGGAAGAAGCCCCATGTGAACGTGGGGACGATTGGGCACGTGGACCACGGGAAGACGACGCTGACGGCGGCGATCACGAAGGTGCTGAGTCTGAAAGGGCTGGCGGATTTTTCGGCGTTTGACCAGATTG
>WGCB01000613.1 GCA_015494005.1 Caldilineaceae bacterium | reverse complement strand
TTGTGTTGCGTTTCCCTTGTATTAGCGTTAAGTTAGACCTGAAGGTTCTGCTTGATTTTTCCAGGAAATGCTACTAAACTAAAGATGGGATAACCAAAGTCTCTTGGGGAAACCATGTACCTGGTAGGGGAGACGTGCCATGCTGAAACAAGCCATGTTGGCTCGTCCTCTGAAGAAGCGGTATGTTCAATGCACGGCCTGCGAGCACTGGTGCGCGGTGGCCCCAGGCGAAGCGGGCAGGTGCGGTGTGCGCCGCAACTACGATGGCTCCCTCTACCTGGTGGTCTACGGCAAGGCCGCCGCGGTGAACGTGGACCCGGTGGAGAAGAAGCCGCTGAACCACTTCCTGCCCAAGAGCCCGGTCTTCTCCATCGGCACGGTGGGCTGCAACCTCCACTGCTACTGGTGCCAGAACTGGGAGATCTCCCAGTTCCGGGATTTCGACCCGGAGCAGGACTACATCGGCCAGGACCTGATGCCCGAAGAGATCGTGGAGCAGTGCAAGCAGCGCCACATCCCCCTGGTGGCCTTCACCTACAACGAGCCCACGGTCTTCTTCGAGTATGCCTACGACACGGCCAAACTGGCCCACGAAGCCGGTATCCGCACCATCTTCGTCTCTAGCGGCTTCGAGACTCTGGAGGCCCTGAACACCATCCAGCCCTACCTGGATGCCATCAACGTGGACCTGAAGGCCTTCCGGGACGAGACCTACCGCCACTACACCGGCGCTCGCCTGGAGGTGGTGAAGCGCAACATCCGCCACCTGGTCCAGGAGACGGGCATCTGGGTGGAGGTGACCACCCTGCTGATCCCGAACTTGAACGACAGCGATGCGGAGATCCGGGAGGCGGCTGAGTTCCTGGCCAGTGTCAGCCCGGACCTCCCCTGGCACGTGACGGCCTTCATGCCCCACTACAAGATGAAGGATCGGCCGCCCACCCCTGCGGAGACCCTGCTCCGGGCCTGGCGCATGGGCAAGGAGGCGGGCCTGCGCTACGTCTACACTGGCAACATCTGGGGGCATTCCCTGCTGGAGGGCACGTCGGACACCGTCTGCCCCAAGTGCAACACCCGGCTCATTCGGCGGGCCGGCTACCATGTGGAGACCCTGTGGGAGACGCCTGGCGTCTGCCCCAACTGCGGGGAGAAGATCCCTGGCGTGTGGCAGTAGCCCCCCATCCCGACCTGACCCCGAGGAGGTGCGATCGTGGTCGCTGAGACGAAAATTTCCAGCCCTGTCCGGCCCGCCGCCGTGGCCGGGAGTTTCTACCCAGCGGATGCCAACGAGCTGCGGGCCATGGTCCTCGATCTGTTGAACAAGGCCAAATCCCCGGCCTTGGACAATGTGCGCAGCGTCATCGCACCCCACGCCGGCTACCAGTACAGCGGGCTGGTGGCGGCCCACAGCTTCCGCACCCTGCGCGGGCTGCCCCAGGGCGTCTACACCGTCTACCTCATGGGGCCGGCCCACTACGTGCCGGTCTATGGGGTGGGGCTCTCCAGCGCTCGGGCCTTCGAGACCCCCCTGGGGCGGGTGCCCGTGGCCCAAGATCGGGTGGAGAGGCTGCTGGCCCTGGGCGGTCCCTACCATCTGGCCGATCCGGCTCATGCCCCGGAGCACAGCCTGGAGGTGGAGCTGCCTTTCCTGCAGACGGTGCTGCCCCAGGCCCAGATCGTGCCTATGCTCTTCGACTCCGCCGCGGACTACACCCGGGTGGGCGAGGATCTGGCCGCGATCCTGGCCGAGGATCCTCGCGGCCTGCTAGTGGTCAGCTCGGACTTGAGCCATTATCACACCTACGACGAGGCCGTGCGCCTGGATCGCGCCTTCCTGAACGCGGTGATCACCGGGGACATCTCCCAGGCCAGCAGTGGCGAAGCCTGCGGGCTCCCGGCCATCCTCACGGCCATGACCGTGGCGGAGATCCTGGGGTGGCGGGCCCATCTCCTGGCCTACCGCAACTCCGGCGACTCCGGCGGCCCCATCTGGGAGGTGGTGGGCTACGGCGCGGTGGCCTACACGGGGTAGGTCGGGGCTGGGCAGCCTGCGACGAGGAGAGAAATAATCGACGAAGCGAAGAACAGAAAGAGCCCTTGGCAGGCCGCCAGGGCTCTTTTCGCGTTTTCGGGGCATCCAGTTTACGCTGGCGGTCGGGGTGGCGACTAGGACGGCGACGCTGGGAGGCAGCCACATGCGGGCCACGGAGCCCAAGGGCTTCTGGGGACTGTACGAGGACATCTCAAACCACACTGGAATATCTTCACGTTGTGCTCTATGCTCCGCTCCCTCTCCTCTTGCCCGCCCGGTGTCCATCCCGTTTGTGCAACATGCCCAAACACGCCCGCTGGAATCCTGTGCACCCTGGCCGATGCCCGGGGGTGTGGGACGGCGTATACTGGGCCCGACGGCCGTCCAGTTGTGCAGCATGTGTGCCCTCAAGGGGCTGAGGCGCCCTGGCTTGCTGCAGCGATGCCAGGCGCCCGGCAATCGGTGACCCACAAGCACGGAGAGAGTGCCATGATCACTTCAGGCAAGATGCGTCGAATTGCATCCCTGATCGGTGCAACCCTTCTTTTCCTCCTGTTGACTTCCACCAGCGCCCTGGCTCAAGGGCCCGATCCCACCGGTGGCGCCACACTGGAGGCAGATCCCGCCGCCCCGGTGAACTTCGTCTGGGTGCTAGTGGCGGCCTTTCTGGTCTTCTTCATGCAGGCTGGCTTCGCTTTGGTGGAGGCCGGCTTCACCCGGGCCAAGAACACGGTCAACATCCTCACCAAGAA
>WGCB01000612.1 GCA_015494005.1 Caldilineaceae bacterium | reverse complement strand
CTCGTCGAACTCCTGGCGGCGGATGCTGATGGGGTCCTGGGGGAAGTGGGGGTCCGGGTTGTAGGGGATGCGGAAGAAGTCGGCGATCTGGCGCAGGGCCACGAACCCAGCCCGGATGCAGAGCTCGGCCTGGGGGTCTCGGGGGACGTCCACGGTGGAGGCCAGGAGGGAGGCTGCGTCCAGGACCGTGCCGGCCGCGGTGAGCCAGGAGTGCTCTGGCTGGGGCGAACGGAAGAAAACCAGCGCGGCCAGACTGGTGTGGCTCTCCCCCAGGTCCGCGAACCACTGCTCCCACTGGGCCCAGTGCTGGCTCAGGCGGTCCAGGGCGCCCAGGCGATGGAGACGGGTGAGCATCTCCGCCGCGGACGGGGGCGATCCGGCCCGGATCTCCAGCAGGGTGACGGCTGCCTCTCGGCGGGAAAAGGCGCCGTACATGGTGGGCAGGTAGGCGATGAGCAGGGCCACCAGGATCAAGCCGATGGTGGCCTCGCTGAAGATGAGGAGCTGCTGGGCACGGCTCTCCGCGGTGGCGAAACCCAGGGTGAAGAGGGAGGAGCCGCTGAGCCAGAAGGATTGGTGCCAGCTGCCCGCCCCCAGGGACCAGAACATGGCCATGTAGCCGGCCAGGATGATCCCCAGCCAGGTGGGCAGGAGGATCAGCAGGCTGACGGGCGCGTAGAAGGCCATGATCCGGTCCTGGTCCCGGTAGGAGTCGATCCAGCGGATGCGCAGGTCAAAGAGGCGGCGGACGGCGCGAAAGACGAAACCGGTCAGCCGGTCCCGGGCGCTGCGGGGCAGCACGAAAGTCTGGATGGTGGAGCGCAGGGCCAGCAGCACTCCGCTCATCCCCAGGATGAAAACCGCACCTCGCACCAGGATCATCCTCGTCACCCCGTGGTTCGAAAAACACAGCCAAACCTGTGGACCGGTCAAACCGTAGCCCCGATCACCGGCTTGGCCCCCTTCGCCTCCATTGTAGCGATTTTCGCCCCAAAGGTACAGGCCCGCACCGATTTTTTCTGCATTTGCGTTTCGGCGGGCGCTGTGCCACAATGGCGAAAGCCCCACATCGACGCCTGAAAAATAAACATTGGAAAGCCGAGCACGGACATGGAGGATGCGATGGCGGATCTGACCACCCAGTTCCAGGAGGCGGCGGAAGCTGTGCAGCAGCTGGCGTCCAAGCCGGACAACGAGACGCTCCTGCGCCTCTACGCCCTGTACAAGCAGGCCACCGCGGGGGATGTCTCGGGCAAGCGTCCGGGCTTCACGGATTTCGTGGGTCGGGCCAAGTACGATGCCTGGGCCAAGCTCAAGGGCATGGGCATGGACGAGGCCAAGCAGGCCTACATCGACCTGGTGGAGCAGCTGAAAAACCGCTAGGTTCCGGTCGATCCTGGGGCGAGAGTTCCCTTCCCTGCCTCGCCTTGGAGCTTCCGCAGGGCTCGCTCCCAGGCTCGGTAGGTGGCTGGGGTGAAGAGGACGAAACGCACTTCCTCCAGCTGGTCCCGCTCACGCAGGAAGTCGATCACCGTGCGCAGGGCGATCTCCGCGGCCTGGTCGAGAGGGTAGCGATAGGCCCCACAGGAGATGGCCGGGAAGGCGATGCTCTTGAGCCCGTGCTCCACGGCCAGCTCCAGAGAAGAGCGGTAAGCCGCCGCCAACAGCGGAGCTGACCGGGCCGGATCCCGGTAGACCGGCCCCACCGTGTGGATCACAAAGCGGGCTGGCAGGTTGAAACCGGGCGTGATGCGAGCTTCCCCTGTGGGACAGCGCACACCGGGACGCACTTCCGGCAGGGCCCGACAGGCCTCCAGCAGCTGAGGTCCTGCGGCCCGGTGGATGGCGCCGTCCACGCCCCCGCCGCCCAGCAGCGTTTGATTGGCGGCGTTCACGATGGCGTCCACCGCCTCTTTCGTAATATCCCCCAACTTGATGACCAAACGAGCGCCGTCTATCCCCCAAACAATTTCTGGCGTTTCGGTTGTCACAGTCCCTATCCCCCTTCGTCGTCGCAGATCCGAAAAGCGAACTGTCCGCAATAGTCCTTTTGGGGCTTTTTGTCACCTGAAGAGTAGTACATTCGACCGATGCAGGCCAGTGTACAGCCCCGGTACAATGGTGTCAACTCGATGAATTTGTGTGGGCTACGCTCGGGAGGGTATGACATGTTGACCTGGATCGCTTTCATTTTCGGCGCCTTTAGCGGCATGGCTGTTCTTGTCGTATGCGCGGCCTGCATTGTCTCCAGCCGAGCGTCACGGGCGGAGGAAGGGTCCTTGTCCCGGATCCCTGCCCGGGCGGCAATGAAGCGCTTAGAGCTTCAGGTGGACCCGGTAAAGGACGATCTGGAAGAGGAGATCTACGCCGAGATCGAGGTGGAATTGGCGGCTCAGCTGGAAGAGATCCGCCGTCGGGGAATGGGGCGTCTGGGGCGGTTAGCGGACGTGCAGCCTGGTTGATGGTCGCGATGCGCAGCACGTAGATCAGGAAATCCAGTTCACGAAGGGGCCCGCCTCAAGGCGGGTCTTCTTCGTGGACCATTGGCATTCCGGTGGGAGCCACGGAAGACAAAGGGGCTGTGCCGCGCGGCACAGCCCCTCCTCTTGCTGTCTCAATTCAGGCAGTGAGCCGCTTTGCGAACCACTCACCTGCCCATCCCAGCCTCAGTCCTTGCGGATCCGGGCCAGGATGTCACCGGCATCGATGATCAGATACTGCTCCCCATCCACCTTGATCTCCGTGCCGCTGTACTTCGCGTACATCACCCGATCACCCACCTCCAGCGGCACCTCGTCCTCGTCCACATCCGGACCGATGGCCACGACTTCGCCCTCCTGGGGCTTTTCCTTGGCCGTTTCAGGAAGATAGATGCCGGCGCTGGTGCGATCCTCTTCTTCGATGATCTTCAACAGAACACGGCTACCCATCGGTTCGATCTGCATCGGTCTTCACTCCTTCCTGTGTGGGTTGGCTTGGAACACGTCACGACGAAACGGAAATCATAGCAACGCACAGCCACTCCGCAGGAGCTGGGACTGCACGTTTGTCACCTAGTGATGCTTCAGGCCCAGCAGGCGCTCGATTTTCTGCTGATCGAAACCCACGATCACCTTGCTGCCGATCTTGATCACCGGCACGCCCATCTGACCACTCATGCGCTGCATGTCCCGGGCGGCAGCGGGATCCCGGCTCACGTCCACCTGCTTGAACTTCACGTTGTGGGCCCGGAAATAGGCCATGGCCCGCTTGCACCAGCCGCAGGTGGGCGTTGTGAAGATGATCACCTTGGGCTGTTTGCGCTTGGCCTTGGTAGGCTCTTTCTCCTTGCTTCGCTTCTCTTTCGCCTGTTTTTCGCTCAATTTTTCGCTCAACGTTGTCATCGGTTCACCCTGTCTCAAATCACTTGGCTTCGGTTCAATTATTCACAGATCGGCGGAAATTGACAAGAATCCACCGGGCTGAAATTCCTCAGCTTAGATGCCTACCGCACAGTAGGAGTTACATGGATCGCCCTGGCAGAGCAGGCCCCATCCGCCGTCAAGCCGGCGCCGGCTTGGGCCTAGCTTTGTGGGCCACCCTGCAGACCGGAGCCAGGATGCCCAGGACAATGATTTCCACACTTTGGACCTGGCGGCGGCAACGGGTAAAATGGAGGGTCGTATCCGCCGACAGGTTCGACGGAGCCGTTCCATTTTTGATCTGGACAATCCTTCCGTCAGGACAGCCCAGTGGACAGCGCCATCGCCATCCGCACGGAAAATCTAACCCGGGACTTCGCCGCGGTGCGGGCCGTGGATGGCCTCACCCTGGAGGTGCCTCGGGGCATTGTCTTCGGCTTCCTGGGGCCCAACGGATCCGGGAAGACCACCACCATCCGCCTGCTCCTGGGGCTGCTGGAGCCCAGCGCCGGCCATGCCCAGGTCCTGGGTTTCGACACCCGCCGCCAGTCCGACGCCATCCGGGAGCGCACCGGCGCGCTGCTGGAGCACCATGGCCTCTACGAGCGCATGACCGCCCTGGAGAACCTGGACTTCTTCGGACGCATCGCCCGCCTGCCCCGGACCGAGCGCCACCGGCGCATGGAACAGCTCCTCACTCACCTGGGCCTCTGGGAGCGCCGCCACGAGATCGTGAACAACTGGAGCCGGGGCATGAAGCAGAAGCTGGCCGTGGCCCGAGCCCTCCTCCACCGGCCACCCCTCATCTTCCTGGACGAGCCCACCGCCGGCCTGGATCCCGTGGCCGCGGCCGCCCTCCGGGAGGATTTGGCCGAGCTGGCCGGGGAAGCCGGGGTCACCGTCTTCCTCACCACCCACAACCTGGCCGAAGCGGAGAAGCTCTGCTCCCTCATCGGCGTGATCCGCAACGGCAAGCTCCTGGCGGTAGGGCACCCCAACCAGCTGCGCAGCCAGGGGAAAGGCCAGCGGGTCACCGTCTACGGCCAGGGCTTCACCCCCCAGATCCTGACCGGCGTGAAGGGGCTAGACGGCGTGCAGCAGGCCCGGCTGCGCAACCACCACCTGGAGGTGCAGATGCCTCCCCAGACCAGCACCGCGCCCCTGGTTCGTTTCCTGGTCCAGGCCGGCGTGGCCGTGGAAGAGGTGCACCGGGAGAAAGCCACCCTGGAGGACGTCTTCCTCACCCTGGTCAGCGAGGGCAGCGAGTCCCTGGGCAACGGCGCCCTCCTCTCCCCCCAGGAGGGTCCCAGATCGGAGGCCGCTCGAGCATGATCACCGACGTGGCCACCATGATCTGGAAAGAATGGCGGGAGCTCCTGCGCCAGCGAGGAAGCTGGAAGGCCTTCCTGGTGGGGCTCTTCGTTCCCGTGGCCGTCTTCGGCATCATGCTCCCCATCCAGGCAGGTGTGGATTGGCTGGAGACGCCCATCTCCTTGAGCGCCTGGATCTACATGCCCACGGTCCTGGTCATGACCATGATGGCCGACTCCATCGCCGGGGAGCGGGAGCGCCACACCCTGGAGACCCTGCTGGCCACCCGCCTCCCGGACCAGGCCATCCTCTACGGCAAGATCCTGGCCGGGGTGGGCTACGCCCTGCTCTTGGCCCTGGCCATCGTGGCGGTGGGCCTGGTGAGCGTCAACCTGACCGACCTCACCCCAGGCTGGCAGTGGTACAACGCCCAGATCTTCTGGGGCGGGCTGGCCATCTCCCTCCTCCTCTCCCTCCTGGGATCCGTGGTAGGCGTCCTCATCTCCCTGCGAGCAGCCAGCGTCCGCCAGGCCACCCAGACCCTGAGCTACATCATGCTGGTGGTCTTCTTCCTGCCCGTGGTCCTCCTCCAGATCCTCCCCCGCCAGGTCATGGTCACTCTGGAGCAGGCCCTCGCCCCCCTCACCCTGGAGGGCGTTCTGCTGGTGGGCGGGGCCGCGGTCCTGCTGGTGGATCTGGCCCTGCTTGCCCTGGCCCGGGCCCGCTTCCGGCGCACCAGGCTCACCCTGGATTGACCGGCCCCGGCCACCTGTCAACAGCGCAAGAAACGGGTGGAAACCTGCGGGCGCGCCGGGTATCCTGGCAGGAGACCAACCCACCCGCCATTGAGCCATCCCAGGGAGCCCTCCCATGATCCAGTCCAAGATCCCAGCCCAGCCTCAGCCTCACACCTTTCCCCCGGCCCTCGCCCAGGCCGCGGAGGACTACGAGCGAGTCGGCCAGGCCATCCGCTTCCTCCAGGAGCACTTCCAGGAGCAGCCCAGCCTGGCCCAGGTGGCCGCCCACGTGGGCCTGAGCGAGCACCACTTCCAGCGGGTCTTCAGCCGCTGGGCCGGGATCAGCCCCAAGCGCTTCCTCCAGTTCCTGACCAAAGAGCACGCCAAGCAGGCCCTGGCCCGCTCCCGCAGCGTGCTGGACGCCACCTACGACGCCGGCCTCTCCAGCCCAGGCCGCCTCCACGACCTGCTCATCACCTGCGAGGCAGTGACCCCCGGGGAGCTGCGCCAGCGGGGCGCCGGCCTCACCATCCGCTACGGCTTCCACCCCAGCCCCTTCGGCGAGTGCCTCCTGGGCGTGACGGACCGGGGCATCTGCTGGCTCTCCTTCCTCCCCGAGGAGGGCCGGGGGCGCGAGCTCCAGGAGCTGCGGGAGAGCTGGGCCGCGGCCACTTTCCTGGAGGATCCCCAGGCCACAGGCCGCCTGGTGGCCCGGATCTTCCCGCCAGACGGCCGCATGGCCCCGCCCCTCCACCTCTTCGTCCGGGGCACCAACTTCCAGATCAAAGTGTGGGAGGCCCTGCTGCGCATCCCGCCCGGCTTCGTCCTGGCCTACCAGGACCTGGCCCGCTGGCTCGGCCAACCCAAGGCCGCCCGGGCTGTGGGCAACGCGGTGGCCCACAACCTGGTCAGCTACCTCATCCCCTGCCACCGGGTCCTGCGCAGCAGCGGCCAGATCAGCCGCTACCGCTGGGACAGCCACCGCAAGCAGGCCCTCCTGGCCTGGGAGGCCGCCCGCCAGGAGCACGCCAGCTGACCCGGCCGACCGGCCTCGGGAAAATTCAGGGACGATGGGGCCGCGTCCAGGGCCGGCGTCTCTCCAGGCCCGTCTCGCTGACAGCCAGTTGGGGGTTGGAAGGGCCCACGGGGACCTCCCTGGGCCCGGAAACAGAGAGCGCCTGCACGGAGGATCCGCGCAGGCGCTTGTTTTTTCGGGATTGACCAAAAGCTGGGAACTAGGATCCGGGCGGCGGGGGGATCTCCTCCGGGGGCACCACCGGCAGGTCCGCCGGGGCGTTGTCCACCAGGT
>WGCB01000611.1 GCA_015494005.1 Caldilineaceae bacterium | reverse complement strand
GGGTGGGAGGGGCCGCCTCCTGAGGCTCCTCGTCGGAGCCGCCGCAGCCCGCCAGGATCAGGGCGAAGGCCAGGACGGCCAGCATCAAGAGGATCCTGGGATGCTTCAGGCCGGCCCGGGCCGGTTGGGTTCCTGTTGGGGTAGTCTTCACACTTCCTCCTTCTGCGCTGGGGATGGATTGAGGCTCGGATCGGCCGAAATTCTGCTCCTGAGACGCAGAAACCAGTCCGTTTGTTCCGGGGATGCCTGTCCGGTGGCTCCCGAAACAAGCAAAAAGGGTGAGCCATTTGGCCCACCCTCAGTCTATCGGCCTGGGATGTCCGGCGCAATGCGTATTTCCCGCTGGGCGGGGCTCAGTACGCCATGCGGAGCAGCGCGTCCTGGAGGATGCCCAGCACGATGAAGACCACGATGGGGGAGATGTCGATCATGCCGATGGGCGGGATCAGCTTGCGGGCTGGCTCCAGGACCGGCTCCGTCACCTGGTAGAGGAACTGCACCACCGGGTGGTGGGGGTCCAGGTTAGGGATCCAGGTCATGAGGATCCGGGCCAGCAGGACGAAGGTGTAGATCTGTAGCGCTTTCGCTAGAAGGATGAAGATCATGGTGGGTTTACCTTTGAACGGAAAAAAAATGTGAACAGAAAATGGCACTTGGCAAAACGAACTCACGGCAACAGAGATTCGAACGGGGCCTCGCTCAACCGGCCCCGGGGAATCAGAGCCTTCCCAGGCCCTGCTCGCTCAGGTCTCCCAGCTCCTTGCTGCGCAGGTAGGCCGCCTCGATGGCCTGGATGATGGTGCCCCGCAGGCCGCTGCGCTCCAGGGGGAGGGTGCCGGCGGCCGTGGTCCCCGCCGGGCTGGTGACCCGGTTGCGCAGCTCTGCCGGGTGGGCACCGGTCTGGCGCAGAAGCTCCACGCTCCCCTCCACCGTCTGCAGGACCAGCTGGGTGGCCTCCTGCCGGGTGAATCCGATGTGGACCCCGGCGTCGATGAGGGCCTCGATGAAGAGGAAGATGAAGCCCGGCCCCGATCCGCTGAGGCCGGTGGCCATGTCCAGGTAGTGTTCCTCGTGGAAGAACATGGCCTGGCCCATGGCCTCCAGGATGAGTTGGGCGTGCTCCCGGTTCTCCTCGGTCACCGCGGTGGTGGCTGTCCAGACGGTCATGCCCTTGCCCACCTGGGCGGGAGTGTTGGGCATGGATCGGACGATGCGGGCGTGGTTCAGGCCGTCCCGCAGGGTGCTGATCCGGGCCCCAGCCACGATGCTGATCACCAGCACCTCCGGGGCCAGCCGGTCGTGAAGGTCCAGGAGCACCCGGTCCAGGACCTGGGGACGGATGGCCAGGATCACGATGTTGGCGCCCTGGATGGCGTCCCGGTTGCGGTCCGCCGTGCGGATGCCGTAGGTGCTCTCCAGATACTCTCGCCGCTCGGGCACCGGCTCGCTCACCGTGATCTGGGCTGGCTCCACCAGCTCCCCGGCGATCATGCGTTTGAGGATGGCCTCCGCCATCTTGCCGCCGCCGATGAAGGCGATCTGCTCGTTCAATCTCATGCTTGCTCTGCTCGCTTCCCGAAAATCGCGGTTCCGATGCGCACGATGGTGGCCCCTTCCTCGATGGCCACCTCGAAATCGTTGGTCATGCCCATGGAAAGGTGCCGCCACTCCTGGTCCGGATAGGCGGCCTGCAGCTCGTCCCGCAGCTGGCGCAGGGCCCGGAAGATGGGCCGGGTCTGCTCCGGATCCGGGACGAAGGGGGCCATGGTCATGAGCCCCTGGATGCGCAGCCCCTCCAGGCGGACCAGCTCGTCCATCGCGGCCTTGACGCTGGCCGGGTGGAAGCCGTGCTTGGTCTCCTCCCCGCTCACGTTCACCTCCAGCAGGACCGGCGCCACCCAGCCGGCCTCTCGGGCGAAGCGGTCCAGCCGCCGGGCGATCTTGAGCCGGTCCACCGAGTGGATCAGGGCGAAGGGCCCCACGGCCATCCTGGCCTTCCGGCTCTGGATGGTGCCGATCAGGTGCCAACGAATCTCCGTGAGCCCCAGGCCTTGGGCCTGCTCCACCTTGGGCCAGAGCTCCTCCAGCCGGTTCTCGCCGAAGTCCCGCTGCCCGGCCTGGTAGGCGGCCTGGATGGCCTGGATGGGGCGGGTCTTGCTCACCGCCACCAGGGTGATCTCCTCCGGGGAGCGGCCCACTTGCTGAGCGGCCTGGGCCATGCGTTTCCGCACCTGGGCCAGGCGCTGGGTCACCCTCTGGATCTCCTGGGCTGTGGCGGCGGGCATGGCGATCCTCGTCCCGGGATGGGGGCATCCTCTGTCCGGATGCCCGGCATTTCCTCCAGACACCTCTCTCCAGACACTTGGATTGTACCAACGAAATGGGCGGGGTGCAAAGACTGGTCCCAGGCTGCGTCGGGCAGGGGACGGGCCTCAGCGTCGGACCACGGGGAGGTAGATGTGCTCGTCCAGCGGGGGCCAATCCGCCTGGAAGAGGATGGGCGGAGAGACGGTCCAGACGCTGGGGTAGCGGTGGTTGGGCCAGGCGCCGTTGGGGCCCTGCTCGGCCCGGGTCCGTACCCGGATGTAGTGGGGGGTGTTGGGCTGCTGAGAGTAGAAGACCGCGCTGCCTGCCGGCTGTTCCGAGAGCCAGGGCTGCCAGTCGCCGTTGTCCCCCACCTTGTACTCCAGCTCGAAGAGCAGGCCGTAGGTCTGGCCGGGGATGGCCTGGATCTGGCTGCTCAGGCTGCCGGCCCAGGTGACGGTCAGGTAGAAGTTGGGCGGGCTGGTCTCCAGGTCCACGAAGTGGGCCTCTGGGGCCACCACCAGGCTGAAGGCGTCCATGAAGGCGTGGTTGCCGTGCCAGCGGAAGGGGCTGCGGACGCGTCCGAAGAGGGTCATGGTGTTCCCCTGGGCCGTGGCGGCCAGGTACTGGTCCACCCAGCCCACCCGCTGGCCATCCTCGATGAAGTTGCGCCGATCCTCCACCCAGATCACCGTGCTGGCCTGGGGATCCGTGCCGCCGGTGGGGTCCAGCCCCAGCATTTTGGCCATGTAGTAGCCGTCGGGGCAGTCGTTGGGCGTCGCGCTGCCCCCGCACAGGCTCACCATCCAGCCGCTGAAGCTGTAGGCGTGGCCGGGCTCCACGGCCACCTGCTGGTAGACGGCCATGTCGAAGGGCTTGCCCGGCTCCGGGGGCGTCTCGATGTCCTGGGCCAGGACCGTCAGGCTGTCCTCGAACTCCAGCCGCTCCACCCAACCACCACCGCAGCCGCCGGTGAAGTGCATCCGGGCGCTGTTCACCCAGGGCGTGCCGTCCAGGAAGGTCACAGCCCAGCCCACGGGGACCTGCATGGTGCCCTGAGGCCCGGGCAGGGGGTAGGTGCCTTGGCTGCACTCGAAGCTGGGGTTGGTGACCACGGGCGCCGGGGGCTCGTCCGGGATGGTGCTGCCTGTGGCCTGCACGGAGCGGGGCGCCAAGGGCCCCCAGGCCAGGAGCAGCAGAGCCAGGGCGGCCAGGATGGGCCAGAGGAAACGGGACCAGCGGGAGGGGATGTGGGAAACCATGGCGAACTCCTTGATCGGGGGCAGTTTCAGGAGTAAAGTGGAGAGAGATGGACGTGCAAGAGCTGAGAGTCGCAAGTTGGGAGTTGGACGTGGGGAATTGGACGCTGGCAACGGCCTATGCGCTCTCAACCGTCAAGTCACTGATCTTCAGGAGGCATCCCATGCAACGCCCTCGTGGACTCACCCGCATCCTGGCCCGGATGCCCATCTGGCTCTATCGCCTGCACCTGGGTTGGATCCTGGATGGTCGCTTCCTGCTCCTCACCCACGTGGGCCGCAAGAGTGGCCTGCCCCGGCAGGTGGTGCTGGAGGTGGTGAAGCACGATCCGGCCACCGGCGTCGTCTACGTGGCCTCGGGCTTCGGCCGCCGCTCGGACTGGTTCCGCAACATCCTGAAGACGCCGGAGGTCACCGTGCAGATGGGCAACCGGCGCTGGGCGGCAGTGGCCCAGGTTCTGCCCCAGGAGGAAGCGGCGGAGATCCTGGGCGAATACGCCCGGGAGCACCCCAAGGCGGCCCACAGCCTGGCTCGGCTCCTGGGCTACCCGGCGGACGGCAGCCCGGACAGCTTCCGCGTCCTGGCGGAAGAAATCCCCATTGTGGCCCTGCGGCCTCGCTGAGGGGCTCCCGGCTCAGCGGCTCCGGGCGTGGAGGATCATGGGTAGGCCGTGGGCCGGCCGCAGGGTGACCCGGGCCAGGGGCCGGACCACCGCACCGGGGACGAGCTCCAGCCGGTAGCGGTGGGCGATGGTGGCCAGGATCAGGTGGGCCTCCATGCGGGCGAAGGGCTCCCCCACGCAGAGCCGGGGCCCGCCGCCGAAGGGGAAGTAGGCGAACTTGGGCCGCTTCTTGGCCTCTGCCGGCTCGAAGCGCTCCGGGATGAAACGCTCCGGCTCGGGCCAGAAGCGGGGATCGTGGTGGGTCACGTACTGGCTTATGAAGAAGACCTGGCCGGGCTGGACCGGGCAGCCGCCCACCGTGTCTGGCCCCACCGCCTCCCGGCCGATGATCCAGGCGGGCGGGAAAAGGCGCATGGACTCCTCCAGGACCTGGCGGGCGTAGGGCAGGCGCTCCAGATCCGCCAGGGTAGGGAGCCGCCCCTGCCCGTCCTCCGGTGGGCCCAGGACGGCGTCCAGCTCCTGGTGCAGCTTGGCCTCCACCTCCGGGTGCTGGGCCAGGAGGTAGAAGGTCCAGGATAGGGCATTGGCCGTGGTCTCGTGGCCGGCGATGAAGAGGGTGAGGGCCTCGTCCCGCACCTGCTTGTCCGTCATGCCCGCGGCTTCGTCATCGGCCTCCTCGTCCTGGGCCTGGAGGAGCATGGAGAGCAGGTCGCCGTGGTCCTGGCCCGAGGCCCGGCGCTCCTGGATCAGCTGGTAGATAAGCTGGTCCAGCACCTGGAGATTCTTCTGGAAGCGGCGCTGGCCCTTGCGATCCAGCCGGTCCAGGAACTGGCCGATGGGGCCAATGCGCCGGAAGTCGAAGGATTCCAGAAGCTGGGTGATGGCCTGGCCCAGCTCCTGGGCCTCGTTGCGGATGTCCGCATCGAAGAGGCACTTGGTCACCACCTCCATGGTCAAGTGCATCATCTCCTGGTGCATGTCCCGCTGCTGGCCGTCCTGCCAGTCCGCCAGGTGCCGCTC
>WGCB01000610.1 GCA_015494005.1 Caldilineaceae bacterium | reverse complement strand
TGATGTCCGACGCGCCGTCGAATTCAGGGATGGACGCTTCGATGAGATCCCAGACCACGTCGGCCTCGCCGGTTTTGATCTGGAGGACACTGGCCTCCCGGCTGGGCGTGATGCGGAAGATGATGCGATCGATGTTCGGCTTGCCTTCTTGCCAGTAGTTGGGGTTCTTCTCCAGGATGATGCTCTCGCCCGAGGTCCACTCCACTACCTGGAAGGGGCCTGTGCCCAGGGGTTTGAGGTTGAAATCCGCCCCGGTCATCTTGGTGGTGCCACCGAAGCCGTGATGGGGCAGGACGTAGTCAAAGAGGGTCAGAGCCGGGGCGTAGAGTTTGCTGAACTTGATGACCACGGTGTAATCGTCCGGCGTCTCGATGGACTCGATGTCCTCGTAGCCGGCCGTGCTGACCACCACGTTGTCGGGATCCATGATGGCTTCCCAGGTGAACTTCACGTCGGCCGAGGTGAAGGGCTCACCGTCCGCCCAGGTGACCCCTTCCCGGAGCTTGTACGTCAGGGTGAGGCCATCCTCAGAGAGGCCACCGTTGGCGATGGATGGGACCTCCGTGGCCAGGGCCGGCACGAAATTCCCGTCCGGATCGATGTCCAGGAGGGACTCCAGTGCCAGGCTGGAGACCACATCCACCACGGTCTGAACCGAAATCATGGGATTCAGGGACTCGGGCTCCTGGTACATGGCGATGACCACCGTGGCCGGTTCCGTCGGCTCGGATGGCTCGGAACTGGCCTCCTGGCTGGGGGCAGTTTCTCCCCCACCGGGTTCAGCGGCCTGGGGGGCCTGCGTAGGTGCGCATGCGGCCACGAACATGATGGCCAGCACGCCGATCAAAATGCTGGGCAGGAAATTTCGCCTTGGCAACATAATCGTCTCCTTGCTGGATGCGCTGAGTTGGTGAACGGATCTGGGTTGGTCAGGCAGCCCTCCAGGCGCTGTGGGGGGAGGTGCAGTCTGGCGGGCAAAAAAGGAGTGCAGGTGTAGAAAAAGCTGCGTTCGTCTGGGGGAGAGAGGTTGGGGCGACTATACCTGAAAGGCTATTGGGGCGTCAACAGGAGGGGCGAAAACGGGGCAAAAGGGGCGTTCAGGGTCCTGGAATTGCCAGAAATGAGACACTTGCGCCAACTTTTCTGGCCAAGATCCATTGGGTGTATGATTTCAGAGGGGGCGGAAAATCCCAGAAGGGCGGCGGAAGTGGCCTCTGGCGCGGCTGGAGCGGCCAGTCTGCTGCAATGGACGATAAAAAGCTCAGCTGGACTGGCGGAAGATCAATCCCAGCAGGATCAGCCCCATGAGGAAGAGGGCCATCCCGGCCAGGGCCCACCAGTGCCCCAGGAGCAGCGCCCCCATGCCCAGGACGTAGAGCCCCACCAGGATGCGCAGCCCGCTGTCGAAGGCGTCCAGGCGCTGCTGCCGCCGCCAGCCCTCGCCTCGCAGGCCCAGTCCCAGGAGCATGCCGCCCAGGGCCAGGAGGTTGCCCAGGAGCAAAATGTGAACTCCCCGCAGAGCCGGGAGCGGGACCACCAGGGTGCCGCACGCGCCGTGCCGGGCCGGCAGGGGCGGATAGCCGCTGAGGGCCGCACTGACCATGAGGAAACGGCCTCCGTAGACCCCCTGGGCCGGGTCCACATCCCAGCTGAAGGTGCGGCGTTCGCCTGGCTCCAGGGGCACCAGGGCCTGCTCCTCCTCCACCAGCAGCACGGAACCCTGGGCCACCCGGAAGCGCAGCCGGCGGCGGATAGGACGGTCCAGGGGGTTCTCCACCGTGACCTGGGCTGTGGCCACCTCCTGGGGCGTCACCAGCAGGGGGCAGCGCAGGGTCGTCAACCGCTCGCCCACGGTCTCCGGGTCGAAGAGCCGGGCCTCCAGGTTGGCCCACACGATGCCCCCCATGAGGGCCACGCCGATCCCCAAGCCCACCAGGTAGAGGAGGAGCCCCAGCCCCCGTTGGAGGGCTGTTCGTGCTTGCCTGCGTGACGTTTCCGTGGTTGACATCTCTGCCCCTTCCCGATGGATCTCGGACTTCGGTGCAGCAAAAAGGGAGGGCCTGTCTGGCCGCTCCCTTTTCGTTCGTTCTGGATGGAACCGTCACCGCCCTGGCGGGAAGATCTCCAGCTTGTCCCCGGGGTGGACGGGCGTCTTCGGGCCGCCGATGTAGCTGATGTCCTTGCCGTTGAGGAGCACCCGCCACATGGGCTTGACCCGGTAGACCTTCTCCGGCTCGAACCAGGGGGTGCCCGTCGCGTCCTCCCGCTCGCCTGCCTCCCAGGCCAGCTCGAAGACCTCGCTCCGGGCCTGGGGGAAGTAGTTGAAGAGCTTGCGCAGGGCCGTCTCCACTGTGGCGCCCTCCGGCAGGTGCACGGTGATCTCGTCCACGCCCACCACCGTGCGCAGCTTGCCGAAAAAGGCCACAGGCACGGCAAAGTCTCCGGTATCCAGCTCCCGAGCGGCCTGGTAGCCCAGGTTCATCAGGTGCAGGTGCATGCTCAGCACCTTGTTCCACGCGGCCAGGGCCTGGGGGATCACCGGGTGGCCCGGCATCTCCTCCGCCAGGAAGCGGGCGAAGGTGACGTTCACCAGGCTGACCGCGCCGGTGATGTAGACCGGCGGCACGTGGATGTGTCGGGGTCCGTGGCCGGCGTGGATCCGGCCGGCGTGGAAGAGATAGTGGGCGAAATCGTTGCTGAAGTCCATGCCCAGGGTGCGGGCCAGCCAGACGGTGAAGAATCGCCGCCGCTCCGCCAGGTGCTCGGGGTCCGCGCCCCGCTCCCAGCCCAGGATGGCCGCAGTCTCCGGGTTCTGGAGCAGGTAGTCGTAGGTGCCCACCACCAACTCGTAGCCCCGGCGGAAGAGCACGTCCACCGTCTCCACCATGGCATCCAGGTCCTCCTGGCCGATGCCCAGGAACTCCTTCATGCGCTGCCACTCTTCCTCCGGGCTGGGATCCAGGCCCGAAAGCTCCCACGTGGCCACTTCCACGGCTTGGACAAAGGTTGCAAAGGGATCCATGATGGCGCCTCCAGGAAAGTTCATCAGAACAACACTCGTCGAACGGTTCCGTCGATCCGATTTTACCATAACCTGTCGCAACAGGGGATTTTTCACCTGGGCCACACCTGGGGCATGATGGAGGGGCAATCCTTTCCTTTCGCCAGCGCACCTATTCACCAGCGCACCTATGGAGACCCTGTGGAGGAGACCATGCCCCAACTGACCGTTGCCGTCGCGCAGGTGGCGCCCGCCTACCTGGACCTGGACGCATCCCTGGCCATCGC
>WGCB01000609.1 GCA_015494005.1 Caldilineaceae bacterium | reverse complement strand
GGATGACGGTCATGGGACAGGATCTGGGGGACCCCAAGGCGGACGTGAAGACCATCCGACGGCAGGTGGGCCTGGTCTTCCAGCAGCCCGAGGCCCAGCTCTTCGAACGCTACGTGGGGGACGACGTGGCCTTTGGCCCCCGCAAGCTGAAGCTGAGCCGGGAGGAGATCCGGGAGCGGGTGCGCCGGGCCATGGAGTCTGTGGGGCTGGGCTTCGAGGAGTACAAGGACCGCCTGACCTTCACCCTGAGCGGCGGGGAGAAGCGGCGAGCCGCCCTGGCCGGGGTGCTGGCCCTGGACCCGGAGGTGCTGGTGCTGGACGAGCCCACCGCGGGGCTGGATCCCCGGGGCCGGGAGCAGCTCCTGGCCCGCATCCTGGAGCTGCATCGCCAGGGGGTGACCCTGGTGCTCATCTCCCACAACATGGAGGAGCTGGCCCGGACCTGCGACACCATCACAGTGATCAGCGACGGGCGCACGGTCATGGAAGGGACGCCGGCCCAGGTCTTCGGCCAGGTGGAGGAGCTGCGTCGGCTGCACTTGGACGTGCCGGCCATCACCCAGGTGATGAACGACCTGGCCCAGGCTGGCCTGGTGGAGCTGCCAGGGACGATCTTCTCCGTGCCCCAGGCGGTCGCGGTGCTGGCATCGGTGTTGGAGGAGGGTCGCGATGGAGAACTTTGAGCTACTGCGCAACGTGACCATCGGCCAGTACATCCCCACGGGCTCGGTGATCCATCGGCTGGATCCCCGGGCCAAGATCCTGGGCGCCCTCTTCCTGATCCTGGCCCTGACCTTCAACACCTCCATCATCGCCAACGCCATCATGCTGGTGACGGTGCTGGGCATCGCCGGGCTCTCCCGCATCTCCTTCCGCTACATCCTGCGGGGGATCGCCCTGGCCCTGCCGGTGCTGGTCTTCATCTTCATCATGCAGTTCATCTTCACCGGCCGGGTGGACCCGCCGGGCCAGGTCTATTTCCAGTGGGGCTGGTTCCGGATCACCCGCTACAGCCTGCAGCTCATCAGCATCAGTCTCATGCGCATCACGTCGTTCATCTTCCTGACCAGCCTGATCACCATGACCTCCACCATCACCGAGCTGACCCACGGGCTGGAGAGCCTGCTCAGTCCCTTCCGCCGCTTCGGCGTCCCGGCCCACGAGCTGGCCCTGATCAACACCATCGCCCTGCGTTTCGTCCCCACCCTGGCCGAGGAGATGGAGCGGATCATGAAGGCCCAGGCCAGCCGGGGCGCGGACATGGGCAACCGCAAGATCTGGCGGCCGGACAAGGCGGCCCGGGAGTTCCTGCCCCTGATCATCCCCCTCTTCATCGGGGCCCTGCAGCGAGCGGAGGAGCTGGTCTGGGCCATGGAAGCCCGCTGCTACGTGGGCGGGGCCAACCGCACCCGCTTCATCCAGCTGAAGAGCAGCCGCCGAGACTACGTGGTGGTGCTCCTGACCTTCCTCTTCTTCCTGGCCATGACCTTCATCCCCTGGCCCCCGGTGCGGGAGATCCTGGCCCGGTGGGGATGGCCGGGGCTGTGAGGGAAGCGGCTGATTGAGCATCTCGCCCCTCCATCGCCACCGACTCGCGAGCCAGGGACGAGACGAGGCGCTTCCGTCCACCGTCTTCCGTCCTTTGTCCAAACGACGCCAACTTCCAACTCCTAACCGCTACGTTCCAACCTTATGATCACCGAAACAGAACGCCACGTACTCTCTTTCATCGACGACGATGAGCTCATCCGCTGGGTCCAGGAGCTGACCCGCATCCCCTCGGTCTGGCGGCCGGAGGAAGGGGTGGGCGAGGAAGAGGCCGCCCGCTGGGTGGAGGCCCGCTGCCAGGAGATGGGGCTGGAGACCCACTTCCAGGAGGTGCAGCCAGGCCGGCCCAACGTCATCGCCATCCACGGCCAGGGGGACGGCCCCACCCTCATGTTCGAGGGGCACACGGACGTGGTCACCGAAGGCAACCCGGCGCTCTGGACCTACCCACCCTTCAGCGCCACCCTGGTGGATGGCCGCATCTACGGCCGGGGCGCCAACGACATGAAGGCCGGGCTGGTCTGCGCGCTGGTGGCCACCAAGGCCATCGTGGAGAGCGGCGTGGAGCTGAACGGGCGCATCCTCATCGGCGCGGTCTGCGACGAGGAGGGGCAGATGATCGGCATCAAGCACTTCGTGGAGCAGGGCTGGGCGGACCAGGTGGACGCGGCCATTATCTGCGAGCCGGAGGAGAACCACCTCTGCATCCGCCAGAAGGGGGTCATGTGGATCCACGCGGCCATCCACGGCGTCATGGCCCACGGCGCCATGCCCCTGACCGGGGTGAACAGCGCCTATCCCATGGCCCGCTTCCTCACCCTGGTCCAGAGCCTGGAGGAGCGGGAGATCGTCCGCCACGGCCGGGACGAGTTCCTGGGCCAGCCCAGCATCACCCCCACGGTGCTCCTCTCCCCGGCCCGGGGCTACGGCGAGCCCCAGAACAACGTCATGCCCGAGGCCACGGAGGTGATCCTGGATTTCCGCCTCATCCCCGGCCAGGACCCGGACTGGCTGGCCGAGCAGGTGGAGACCATGCTCCAGGCCGTCACCAGTGTGGACGAACGCCTGGGCTATCACATGCGGGTCCTGGAGGTGCGGCGCCCCACCCGGACGGATCCGGCGCACCCGGTGGTCACCACCCTGGCCTCCGCCTACACGGACCTGACCGGTCAGCCTCCCATCTACGGCGGCGTGCCCGGCTCCACCGACGGCACCATCCTGAACGCCCGCAAAGGCATCCCCATCGTCACCTGCGGCCCGGGCGACATCCACATCCCCCACCACATCGACGAGTGGGTGGGCGTGGACGAGATCAAGACCGCGGCCCGCATGTACGTCCTGGCGGCGATGCGGTTTCTGGGAATAAAAAATGAAGCGCAATGATGTGACCGGGTAATCAGGTGATACTGCTGGGCTAGCTTACATCTGAACAACGGTGCATACAGTTGTGTTCACGGGCATCCTATCGGAG
>WGCB01000608.1 GCA_015494005.1 Caldilineaceae bacterium | reverse complement strand
CCCACGGTGGACCGACCCGCCACCCCGCAACCCCAGGAACCGAACCCATCCCGCCGCCGCATCGAGGTGGTCCCCACGCCGGAGGACCTGACCCAGGTGGCCTGCGACCTGATCACCGCCGCGGCCATGATCAGCATTGCCCGCCGGGGGGCCTTCCGCATCGCGCTGGCCGGTGGCTCCACCCCTCGGCCCGTCTACCAGCGCCTGGCCCAGGACCCGGACATCGACTGGCGGCGCTGGCACCTCTTCTGGAGCGACGAGCGCTGCGTGCCGCCGGACCACCCGGAGAGCAACTACCGCATGGTCAAGGAGGCCCTGCTGGATCACCTGGCCACGCCCCCGGGGTTGGTGGTGCGCATGCCCGGGGAGCTGGAGCCGGAGGAGGCCGCGGCCATCTACGAGCAGAACGTGCGGGAGCTGGTCCCGGCCAAGTTCCAGGGCTCCCCGGACCGTCCGCCCCGTTTCGATCTCATCCTGCTGGGCATGGGCCAGGACGGCCACACGGCCAGCCTCTTCCCCCACACCCCGGCCCTGAAGGAGACCCGGCGTCTGGTGGTGGCCAATCCGGTCCCCCAGCTCCAGACCACCCGGCTCACCTTCACCTACCCGCTGATCAACGAGGCCCGGCGGGTGCTCTTCCTGGTCAGCGGAGCGGGGAAGGCCGAGACCCTGCGGGAGGTGCTCACCGGCCCCTACGATCCAGAGCGCCTGCCCAGCCAAGGGGTGCATCCCCACGACGGGCAGCTCATCTGGCTGGTGGACCAGGCGGCGTTTTCCTTGATCGACGCGGAGATGGCGGAGAAGGAGTAGCAGGCAGGTGCATTGGCCCCCCGCCGCTCCCTTTGTCACAGCCACAGTCACAGACACACTCCACACTCGCCATTCAGCAACCCACAGTCCAAGCCATTCCAACACCCCCATTTCGGAGCGCGCATGAGCATCAACTGGATCGGGAAGCTCTCTGTCTTCCCTCGACTGCCCAAGGAGATCGAACGGCTGCAGGAGCTGGCCTACAACCTCTGGTGGAGCTGGAACCCAGACGCCCAGGACCTCTACGCCTCCATCGACCCGGAGCTGTGGAAGCGGACCAACCAGAACCCGGTCAAGTTCCTGCGGGAGGTGGGCCAGCAGCAGATCGCCCAGGCCGCCCAGGACCCGGACTACCTGGGCCGCTACCGGGCGGTCTTCGCGGCCTTCGACGCCTACATGGACCCCCAGGCGGACACCTGGTTCCGCCGCACCTTCCCGGACAAGCAGGACCAGATCATCGCCTACTTCAGCGCGGAGTTCGGCCTCCACGAGTCCCTGCCCATCTACAGCGGCGGCCTGGGCATCCTCAGCGGGGACCACTGCAAGGAGGTCAGCGACCTGGGCCTACCTTTCGTGGGCATGGGCTTCCTCTACCCCCAGGGCTACTTCACCCAGCGCATCAACGCCAACGGGGACCAGGAGGCCATCTACGAGAAGATCGACTTCGCGGAGGAGCCGGTCACCCCGGCCCTGGACCCGGAAGGGAACGAGGTCCTCATCCAGGTCAACCTGCCTGGCCGCACGGTCTACGCCAAGATCTGGAAGATCCAGGTGGGGCGCATCCCCGTCTACCTCATGGACACGGACGTGGAGCGCAACGCCCCCCAGGATCGGGAGCTGAGCGCCCGGCTCTACGGCGGGGACCACGAGATCCGCATCAGCCAGGAGTACATCCTGGGCATCGGCGGTGTCCGGGCCCTGCGCGCCCTGGGCTACGACCCCAAGGTCTGGCACATGAACGAGGGGCACAGCGCCTTCCTGGGCCTGGAGCGGGTCCGGGAGCTGGTGCAGGAGCAGGGACTGACCTTCGACGAGGCGGTGGAGGCGGCCCGGGCCAGCGCCCTCTTCACCACGCACACCCCGGTCCCCGCCGGCCACGACGCCTTCGGCTTCGAGCTGGTGGAGAAGTTCTTCTGGCAGTTCTGGACCCAGCTGGGCATCAGCCGGGAGCAGTTCCTGGCCCTGGCCAGCCACGACCAGGGCTGGGGCCCCCAGTTCAGCATGACGGTCCTGGCCTTCCGCCTGAGCGCCTACCACAACGGCGTGAGCGAGCTCCACGGCCACGTGAGCCGGCGCATGTGGGCCAGCCTCTGGCCGGACACCCCCGTGGAGCAGGTGCCCATCGGCCACATCACCAACGGCGTGCACACCGGCAGCTGGCTGGCGCCGGAGCTGCGGGCCCTCTACGACCGCTACCTGCCCAACGACTGGCTGGCGGAGGTGGACAGCCCCGAGGTCTGGGAAGAGGTGGGGAGCATCCCGGACGAGGAGCTGTGGGACGTCCACGAGCGGCAGCGCAAAGGCCAGCTGGTGGCCTTCGTGCGGGAGCGCATCCAGCAGCAGTACCGGCGTCACGGGGAGGGGCCCCTGCGCCTGGAGCGGGCCGACACGGTCCTCCACCCCCAGGCCCTGACCATCGGCTTCGCCCGGCGTTTCGCCACCTACAAGCGGGCCACCCTCTTCTTCCACGACATGGAGCGGGCCAAGCGCATCCTCAACGACCCGGAGCGGCCGGTGCAGATCATCTTCTCCGGCAAGGCCCATCCCAAGGACGAGCCGGGCAAGGCCCTGATCCGGCAGATCTACCAGATCAGCCAGCAGCCGGAGTTCGAGGGCAGGGTGCTCTTCCTGGAGAACTACGACATGAACATCGCCCGGCACCTGATCGCCGGCGTGGACATCTGGCTCAACAACCCCCGGCGGCCCTACGAGGCCAGCGGCACCAGCGGGCAGAAGGCCGCCCTCTGCGGCGTGCCCAACTTCAGCGTGCTGGACGGCTGGTGGCCCGAGGCCTACGACGGCACCAACGGCTGGGCTATCGGCGAGGAGCGGGAGTACAAGGACCAGGCCACCCAGGATGAGGCCGACGCGCTGAGCCTCTACACCACCCTGGAAGAGGAGATCATCCCCCTCTTCTTCCAGCGAGACGCGGACGGGATTCCCCGGGGCTGGCTGGAGCGGATGCGCAACTCCGTGCGCACCTGTGCCCCCCGCTTCAGCACCCGACGCATGGTGAAGGAGTACACCACCACCTACTACATGCCCGCCGGGGAGACCGGCGCTCGCTACGCCGCGGACCATTTCGCCCTGGCCCGGGAGATGGCCGCCTGGAAGGCCCGGGTGCGCCAGGCCTGGCCCAGCGTGCAGCTGCGAGTGGAGGGCGAGCTGCCCACCCAGACCGTGGTGGGCGAGCCGGTGGAGGTAACGGCCCGGCTGCTGCCCGGCAGCCTGGAGCCCTCGGAGCTGGCGGTGGAGATCGTCATCGGCCACCTGGACGAGGAGGGCGTCCTCCTGGACCCGGTGGCCATCCCCATGGAGTGCAGCCCGGATCCAGGCGGCGGCCTGGTCTGCTGCGGGGCCTTCGTGGCCGAGGACAGCGGCCAGCTCACCGTGGGCGTCCGGGCCCGGCCCCACCACCCGGCCCTGATCCACCCCTACGAGATGGGCCTGAATCGCTGGGCCTGACGCCCTGCCCATACGCGGTCAACAAGCGAAAAAATAACCGAGGCCGGTGGCGCGTGCTGCCGGCCTCGGCGCGTCCTGGGGGAGCGGACTCTCCTCGCGGACCTGTCAATCTACTGTCAAAAGGCTATCATCTTGTCCGAAAACCGGCCAATACCGCCCCTCACCCAGGGTGGATCCCTTGATTCCTGGTCCGCGGCCTCCTATAATTTGCGGTAAGGGAGC
>WGCB01000607.1 GCA_015494005.1 Caldilineaceae bacterium | reverse complement strand
GCCTCGCCCCCAACCAACGACCCATCCCCTTTCCAGCCCCAAGAGGAGGGTTGATGTCCCAGCCCCCGATGCTCCAATCCCCTCAGCCCGACGCCACCCCGGAGCCGGATTGGCTCCGCTGGGGACGGCGACTGGCCGCCATCGCCCAGACCGGCCTGACCTTTGGCGCCGGCGTCTTCGACCGGGAACGCTACGCCCAGATCCAGGCCATTGCCGCCCAGATCCTGGCCGCAGGCAGTGGCGGGGATCCGGTCCAGCTCCAGGATCTCTTGGCCCAGGACGCGGGCTACGCCACGCCCAAGGTGGGGGTGCGGGCCGCGGTCTTCCAGGAGGGCAAGATCCTGCTGATCCGGGAGCGGGCGGACGGGCGCTGGTGCCTGCCCGGCGGCTACGTGGACGTGGGCGACTCGCCCAGCCAGGCCGTGGAGCGGGAGGTGCGGGAGGAGTCGGGCTACCGGGTGCGAGCGGTGAAGCTCCTGGCCCTGGTGGACAAGCGCAGCCACCCCTTCCCGCCCCAGCTGAGCCACGTGCACATCTACTTCTTCCGCTGCGAGCTGGTGGGCGGCAGCCCAGCCCTGAGCAACGAGACCGACGGCGTGGACTTCTTCCCGGAGGACGCCCTGCCGCCCCTCTCCACCGGCCGGGTCCTCCCGGCCCTGGTCCACCGCATGTTCGAGCACTACCGGGATCCCCTGCGACCCACGGATTTCGACTGATCGCCCCGACATTTCCCCAGCAAGGAGGCCGGTTTGTCTGAGTTGTCTGAGCAGGCTCCAGCACAGAGGGCCAAACAGAGAGCAGAACAGAGGGAAGTGGTCCTGGAGGTGGAGGGGTTGGTGAAACGCTACGACTCCTTCACCGCAGTGGATCGCCTCTCCTTCGCCGTCCACCGAGGTGAGATCTTCGGGCTCCTGGGCCCCAACGGTGCGGGGAAGACCACCACCATCCGCATCGTCATGGACATCTTCAAGGCGGACGAGGGCCAGGTCCGGGTTCTGGGCCAGCCCCCGGAAGCCGTCCGCTCCCGGACCGGCTACCTGCCCGAGGAGCGGGGCCTCTACCGGGACCAGAAGGTGCTGGACGTGCTGGTCTACCTGGCGGAGCTGAAGGGCACGCCCCGGAGCGAAGGGCGAGAGCGGGCTATGCACTGGCTGGAGCGGGTGGGCCTGGCCGAGTGGGCCGGCAAGAAGGTCAAGGACCTGAGCCGGGGCATGCAGCAGAAGGTCCAGTTCGTGGCCAGCCTGGTCCATGACCCGGACCTCTTGATCCTGGACGAGCCCTTCCAGGGCCTGGATCCGGTGAACGTGGAGCTGCTCAAGGAGCTGATCTGGGAGCTCCAGGCCGGGGGCAAGACCGTGGTCCTCAGCGCCCACCAGATGAACCTGGTGGAGGCCCTCTGCGACCGCATCGTGCTCATCAACCGGGGCCGGGCCGTGCTCTACGGCCCTCTGGAGGAGATCAAGCGGGAATACTCGCCCCGGGCCGTGCACCTGCGCACCGCCGCGCCCCTGGATGGCCTGCCGCCCCACGTGGTGCGGGCGGAGGAGCAGGAGGACGGCAGCTATCTCCTGGAGCTGGGAGACATCTCCCCCCAGGCCCTCCTCCGCTACCTGGTGGAGCGGGACGTGCCGGTGATCTCCTTCGACGTGGCCCAGCTCCCCCTGGAGGAGATCTTCATCCGGGTGGTCCAGGGGGAGGGCCCCGCGGGCGCGCCCGCGGCGACCCAGGAGCCCAAGGGAGGCGATGACCGATGAACCTATCGAAGATCGGGCTCATTGCCCGCCACGAGTACGGCATCAACGTGCGCCGGCCGGGTTTCCTCATCCTCACCGCCTCCGTGCCCCTCCTGGGGGCCATCACCCTCTTCGTGGCCACCTTCTTCAGCGGCCAGGCCGGCCAGATCCTGGAGAACGTCTTCGCACCCGGGCCTCGGGTCACCGGGGTGGTGGATCACTGGGGCAAGTTCACGCCCATCCTGCCCGACTACCAGGACCGTTTCGTCCTCTACCCGGACGAGGCGACGGGGCAGGCCGCGGTGGAGGCAGACGAGATCCGCCGCCTGCTGGTCATCCCCCCGGACTACCTGGAGACGGGCCAGGTCACGGTGATCACCGACGAGGGCTCCCTGGGCGTGGCCGACCTGGAGGAATCGTCCCGGCTGCACCGCTTCTTCGTGGATCACCTGCTCCGGGACTTCCCAGATCCCCTGCTGCGGGAGCGGCTAGGGGATCCCATCGACCCGGTGATCGTCTTCCTCAGCCAGGAGGGCGCGCCTCGGGGCACGGTGGACATGGTGGTGAGCTTCGTGGTGCCCTACTTTTTCAGCATCCTGCTCATCATGACCGTCTTCGTCTCCTCCGGCTACCTGCTCAACAGCGTGACCGAGGAGAAGACCAGCCGGGTCATCGAGATCGTCCTCTCCTCGGTCACCCCCCAGGAGCTCCTGGCCGGCAAGGTGATGGGCCTGGGCGCCGTGGGGCTGACCCAGATGGCCGTCTGGCTGGCCTCGGCCGGCGGCCTGGCCAGCGGCGCAGTGGGCCTGCTGGGCGTGGCCATCCCCCTGTTGGCCCGGCCCGAGGTCTTCGTCCTGGCCGTGCTCTACTACGTCCTGGGGTTCCTGGTCTACGCGGTGCTCATGGGCTCCGTGGGCGCGCTGGGCGCGGACAAGCAGGAGGCCCAGCAGCTGGCCGGGATCTTCTCCTTCCTGGCCGCCGTCCCCTTCTTCGTGGTGGGCGTCGTCTTCACCAACCCGGATGCACCCATCTTGCGGGTCCTCTCCTGGTTCCCCCTCACCGCCCCCACCATGATGATGCTGCGCCTGCCCCAGGCCCAAGTGCCCACGGTGGACATCCTGGTGAGCATCCTGGGGCTGGTGATCGCCATCCCCCTGGTGCTCTGGCTTGGGGGCAAGCTCTTCCGCATGGGGCTGCTCATGTACGGCAAACGGCCCAGCGTCAAGGAGATCTGGCATCTGCTGCGCCAGGCCTGAGTCGGGTCCACTCCGCTCTGCCCGGCCGGATGCCGCCATCCACCATCCAGCAAGGAGACAACCATGCCTCTTTCCGCCCAAGATCTGGCCAGCACCTACTCCATCCTGGCCTTCGACCCGGTGGCCAACCAGCTGGGCGTGGCCGTCCAGTCCCACTACTTCTGCGTGGGCGGCGCGGTCCCCTGGATCCGTCCTGGCGTGGGCGCGGTGGCCACCCAGTCCATGGTCAACGTGTCCTTCGGCCCTCTGGGCCTGGCCCTGCTCCGGGCCGGGCACACGCCCCAGCAAGCCCTGGACGCCCTCCTGGCCGGGGACACGGACCCGGACCGGCGCCAGGTGGCCCTGATGGACGCCCAGGGACGCACGGCCACCCACACCGGCAAGCGCTGCATCCCCGCGGCCGGCCACCAGCGGGGGGACAACTACTCGGTCCAGGCCAACCTCATGGCCAAGGAGACGGTCTGGCCGGCCATGGCTCGGGCCTTTGAGCAGAGCAGCGGCGACCTGGCCGCCCGCATGCTGGCCGCCTTGAAAGCCGCGGAGGCGGAGGGCGGGGACATCCGGGGCAAGCAGTCTGCGGCCCTCCTGGTGGTGGAGAACGACCCGATCCCGCCTCCGTGGCAGTGCCGGGTCTTCGATCTGCGGGTGGACGACAGCCCGGATCCCCTGGCCGAGCTGGAACGCCTCCTCCAGGTGGCCCGGGCCTACCGGGAAACCCAGCGGGCCTTCGCCATCCTGGAGGACGCCCCTGGGGATGCGGAGCGGCTGGAGCAGGCCAAGGCCGCTTTCCTGGCCGCGCCCTCCCTCCTGCCCCGCAACCCGGAGCAGCTCTTCTGGTTCGGGCTGAACCTGGTCCGGGCTGGCTTCGTGGACGAGGCCCTGGACTACTTCCGCCAGACCTACGCGGTGGCTCCCCACTGGCGGGAGCTGCCCCCTCGGCTGGCCGTGGCCGGTCTCCTGCCCGACGACCCGGCGCTGATCCGACGCATCCAGGAGGCGTGACGGGCCGGGACCAGACCGTAGACGCGGAAAAGCCCGGCCAAAGGAACCGGGCTTCCTTGACAGAGGGCTGGGAGCTGGGTAGGATGCGTTAAAGGCAGGGGCGGTGCTTGCTCCGCCCGCTCTGTCGGACAGGGCAAGCCCTGTCCCTACGGCCGCCCGCCACACACGGCGAGATTGGGAGATTGGGCGAACCGGTCGGTAGGGGCGGTGCTTGCCCCGCCCGCATATCTGTCGGACAGGGCAAGCCCTGTCCCTACACCCGCACACCGGTCGGACAGGGCAAGCCCTGTCCCTACGGCCGCCCGCCCCACACGGCGAGATTGGGAGATTGGGCGAACCGATCGGCAGGGGCGGTGCTTGCTCCGCCCGCACATCTGTCGGACAGGGCAAGCCCTGTCCCTACGGCCGCCCGGACGCCACGAAACGAAGGAGCCAGACCATGAACGAAGCAGTGATCTCGGAAGCCATCCGCACGCCGGTGGGACGGCGAGGCAAGGCCCTGCGGGACGTGCATCCCGTGGACCTGCTGGCCCACCTGATGGGTCAACTGGTGGAGCGGACGGGCATCGATCCCGGCCTGGTGGACGACGTGATCGTGGGCTGCGTCAGCCAGATCGGGGAGCAGTCCACCAACATCGGGCGCAACGCCTGGCTCTCCGCGGGGCTGCCCGAGTCCGTGCCGGCCACCACCATCGACCGCCAGTGCGGCTCCAGCCTCCAGGCCATCCACTTCGCCGCCCAGGGGGTCATGGCCGGGGTCTACGACCTGGTCATCGCCGGGGGCGTGGAGTCCATGACCCGAGTGCCCATGGGCAGCCCCTTCCGCACGGAGTACGGCACGCCCCTGACCGAGAACCTGCGCAAGCGCTACAAGCTGAACGGCTTCTTCAACCAGGCCGTGGGCGCCCAGATGATCGCCGAGCGCTGGGGCCTGACCCGGGAGGACCTGGATCGTTTCAGCCTGGAGAGCCACCGCCGAGCCACCCTGGCCCGGGAGCAGGGCTACTTCGAGCGAGAGATCGTGCCCGTCCCGGTGCGGGATGCCGAGGGGCGGGAGGTGCTCTTCCGCCACGACGAGGGCATCCGGCCGGACACCTCCATGGAGGCCCTGGCCGCCCTGGAGCCCCCCTTCCCCGGGCTGGACCTCATCACCGCGGGGAACGCCAGCCAGATCTCCGACGGGGCCAGCCTCAGCCTCATCGCCTCGCCCCAGATGGCCGAGCGGCTGGGGCTGCCGGTGCGGGCCCGCTTCGTGGCCTTCTCCGTGGTGGGCGTGGACCCGGTCACCATGCTCACCGGCCCCATCCCGGCCACCCAGAAGGTCCTGGCCCGGGCCGGGCTCTCGGTGGAGGACATCGACCTCTTCGAGGTGAACGAGGCCTTCGCGCCGGTGGTCCTGGCCTGGCAGAAGGAGATCGGCGCGGACATGGAGCGGGTCAACGTGAACGGCGGGGCCATCGCCCTGGGCCATCCCCTGGGAGCCACGGGAGGCCGGCTGATGGCCACCCTGCTGGCGGAGCTGGAACGTCGCCAGGGCCGCTACGGCCTCATCGCCATCTGCGAGGGGGGCGGCATGGCCAACGGCACCATCATCGAGCGGCTGTAGGCCCACCGGGCAGCAGGGATGCGTTGCAACGAAAAAGCTCACCCTCGGACGTTGGCACGGGGCGTCCGTCCAGGGTGAGCTTTGCGCGTTCGGGGCGATTGGCTCCGGGGGAATCCTACAGCTCGTCGAAGATGTGGTCCATTTCCACTGGGGAGACGTCGAAGACCGTATCGTGGGGCGGCAGGGGCGTGCGGGTCATCCACTCGGGCAGGCGGTCGTCCGCGGGGGTGAAGCCGGCCCGGCGGTTGAACTC
>WGCB01000606.1 GCA_015494005.1 Caldilineaceae bacterium | reverse complement strand
ATCTGGTCCATGGCCTCGTGCAGCCCGAAGCCCCAGCCCCGGCCCATCTCCTTGGTGGCGTGGGAGAGCATGGCGTCCCGGGCTGGGGAAGGCCATCCGCACCCCAGCCGCTCCGCGATGATGAGCCCCGCCGCCACCTCCCAGCGGCCGGCCAAGGCCAGGGCCGGCACAGCCAGGAGATTCACCCCGTAGCCCAGGATGGTCAGGGCCCAGTAGCGGCGGGTGCGATCGCTGATGTAGCCGGAGAGCAGGCGCACTCCGTAGCCCACCAGCTCCCCCAGCCCGGCGGTGATCCCCACCACCGCGCCGCTGGCCCCCAGGGTGGCCAGGTACGGTCCGGTGATGCTCCGGGCCCCTTCGTAGGTGATGTCGCCGAACAGGCTCACCAGGCCCAACAGCACCACGAACTGCATGGCCGTGCGCCGGGAGAGATTCCACCGACCTGCGCTGTCCATTGGGCGCCTCCTCTGCAGATGCATGCCCGTCCAGGCCCTTCCCGCGTCTCCGTCTCGTTCCTCTGCCAATCTTGCCACAGGGGCGGAGAACGGGCAACGGAAGGGCGATCCTCGGCATCCCTGGGCAGAAAAATCCCCGGCACGGCGACCGTGTCGGGGATGGGCTGGCGCGTCTGGGGCTGGGCAGGATCAGCGGGGCGGCAGGTAGTTCAGGGGATTCACCCAGGCGCCGTTGCGGCGGATCTCGAAGTGGACGTGGGGGCCGGTGCTGTTGCCCGTGGAGCCCACCTCGCCGATGAGATCCCCCTGGGCCACCCACTGGCCCTTCTGCACCCAGTGCCCCTTCAGGTGGCCGTAGTAGCTGACGTAGCCCCCCTCGTGCTGGATCTTGACCAGATAGCCGTAGCCCGAGGGGTCCCAGCCTGTGTGGATGACCCGACCGGCTCGGCTGGCGTAGACCTTAGCTCCGTAGGGCCCGGCGATGTCCAGGGCGTGGTGGCGGCTGTGATAGCCCTGGGAGAGCCAGCCGTTGATGGGCCAGGCGAAGCTGTACCCGGCCACCGGCGTGGGGGCTGGCAGATCCACCTCTTTAGCGCCGTAGGGGACGATGACCACGTCGCCGGGCGCGGGCTGGCGATCCCCGGCCAGGCGGTTGGCCCGGTACGCCCGGATGGTCTCCGGCGGCACATTCCAGGCCGCGGCGATGCTCTCCACCGTGTCCCCGGGCTGGACGTCGTGGAGGGCGCCGTTCACCGGCGGGATGCGCAGGATCTGTCCCTGGGCCAGCTTGTCCGGGTTGCGGCGCAGCTCTGGGTTGGCCCAGCGCAGGCTGTCCAGGGTCAGGTCATGCTGGGCGGCGATGCTCCAGACCGTGTCCCCGGGCTGGACCACGTACTCCTGGATGCGTCCGGCCTGGGCCACGTCCTGCCACAGTTCCTGGCCCAGGTGGGGCCGGGCCTGCCGGTCCAGGACGATGAGGCCCTGGCCAGGGCTGCGCATGGGCTCCTGGCCCAGCTCCTGGAAGGCCGGGGGCGGCCCGGGCAGATCGCCCGCGTCCCCGGGGTCGGCCAGGGCCAGCTGGAAGCCAGCCAGCAGGGCGGTCAGGGCCAGAGCCAGGCTCAGAAAGAGCGTTCTCGGTTGGGTGGGTTGGGGGAGGTGTTTGGGTCGGGGGAAATGGCACGGCGAACGATGCGTTTCCGCGGTCATTCCATGCCCTTCCTTTGGGTGGGTTTGGGTTGGATGGGGTTCCCCTTGCCTCGGGAACCGTTGCCTGGGCGCCAGGAGCGCTCGGGGGAATCGGTCGCTCGCCAGCGGGTCTCGGGGGAATCGATCGCCTGGCCGTGGGACTCGTCTCGCGCTCCGGAGCCGTTCTCCTCCGGCTCCGTGGCGTAGGCCATGTCCAGGGCCTGGCGGGTCACCTGCTCGTAGATCTCCACCAGGGCCTCGTAGGTCTCGAAGCTCTCCGTCAGGAAGGGGGGATGTCCCAGACGGCGCAGCAGGGCCAGGCGGATGCTCGGGGGAGCGATGTGATGGTGCAGGTTGGACAGCTCCTTGGCCCGGCCCCAGTACCGGTCCAGCTGGCTGGTCAAGGCTGGGCTGCCTCCCTCCTGGCTGGCAGGCGTCCGCTGGCCAAAGAGGAAGGGGCTGCCCTCTTCCGGGGGCAGGGGCAGGGCGCCTGGAGACTCGCTGCCGTTGCTGCGGCGCTGGCGCAGGGCCTGGAGGATCTGCTGCCGATCCCGGCCCCGCAGGCGCAGGAGCAGCCAGGGATCGTCGTCCAGCATGCGTCCCAGCAGATGGTGGACCGCGGCCACGTGCTGGCAGGGCTGTTCCTTCGATGTCTGGCAGCAGCTGCAGCGATGCTCCATCTCCTGGGCGGAGGGCAACAGGGAGGCCCCGGCCAGGGTGAAGAGCTCCTCCACCTGGGCGGGCATGTCCCCGGTCAGGAGCTGGGCCGCGAAGAGGGCCTGGCTGCCCATCACGTCCAACACCTGGTTCCACTCCGGGTCCGACAGGCGCTCCACCCAGACAGAGACCTGGCAGGGCTCCCGGCCCGTCTCTTCCACCTGGGCGCTGACCCGCCCCACCTGGATCTCCACAGCCCGGACTCGTCCCCGGCGCACGTAGGAGCGGCCCCGGCGGAGCAGGTGGCTCTCCAGGCCCTGTTCGGCCAGGAGACGGAACCAACGTTCCGACCAGGTGGAAGAAGAATTTTGGGTGTTCGGTTTGTCTATCATAGCATCGATTCTCGATGTGGAAAAGCCTGGAAACGTCTGCGCTAACCCCTAACGATTTTTGGGCCCTCGGGGTTCCCCTGGGACCTGTCGCCTGGGGGTTCGGGCCGGCCCTCAGCCGTTCAGCCCGTCCATGCGCAGCTCCAGGAGGCGCCGCAGCTCCTCCGCGTTGATCTCCGCCAGCCAGTCCTCGCCGCTGCCCACGATGTTCTGGGCCAGGGCCTGCTTGCTCTCGATGAGCTCGTGGATCCGCTCCTCCAGGGTGCCGGCCACCACGAACTTGTAGACCTGCACCCGCCGGGTCTGGCCGATGCGGAAGGCCCGGTCCGTGGCCTGGTCCTCCACCGCGGGGTTCCACCAACGGTCGAAGTGGAACACCTGGTTGGCCCGGGTCAGGTTCAGCCCCACGCCCCCGGCTCGCAGGCTCAGGATGAAGACGCTGGGCCCGTTGTCGTCCTCCTGGAAGGCGCTGACCATCTGCTCCCGCTGGGCCGGGGAGCTGCCCCCGTTCAGGAAGAGCACATCGCAGCCCAGGGTCGCCTCCAGGTGGCGCTTGAGCAGGTGGCCCATCTCCACGAACTGGGTGAAGACCAGGGCCCGGTCCCCCACGCTCAGAGCCTCCTCCAGCATCTCGGTCAGGCGGGTGAGCTTGCCGCTGCGCCCGTCCAGGGGACCCTCTTCCTTCAGGTAGTGGGCCGGGTGGTTGCAGACCTGTTTCAGCTTCATGAGCAGGCTCAGGACCACGCCCCGGCGCTGGATCCCCTGGCTCTTCTCCACCCGGTCCATGGTCTCCTGGACCACCTGCTGGTAGAGCTGGGCCTGCTCCTCGCTCAGGGGGCAGTAGACCACCATCTCGTTCTTCTCCGGCAGGTCGGAGATGATGGTGGGGTCGGTCTTCAGTCGGCGCAGGAGGAAGGGTTGGACCATCTCCCGCAGCTCCTGGGAGACCTGGGCGTCGTTGTAGCGCTCGATGGGCAGCACGTACTTCTGGCGGAAGCGCTCCCGGCTCTCCAGGTAGCCCGGGTTGAGGAACTCCATGATGCTCCACAGCTCCAGGAGCCGGTTCTCCACCGGCGTGCCGGTCAGGGCCACCCGGTTCTGGGCCTGGAGCTGGCGCACCGCCTGGGTCTGCTTGGCGCTGGGGTTCTTGATGTTCTGGGCCTCGTCCAGGATCAGGTCGCTCCACTGGATGGAGCCCAGGAGCTGGATGTCCCGCCGGGCCGTGCCGTAGCTGGTGATGACCAGGTCGTGCTCGGCCAGCGCGGCCTGGAACGCCTGGCCCTCCAGTCGGTTGCTGCCGTGGTGGATCAGGGCCCGCAGCCCCGGGGCGAAGCGCTGGATCTCCCGCCGCCAGTTGGCCACCAGGCTGGTGGGGCAGATGAGCAGGGCCGGCGCCACGGTCTGGGCCGGATCCGCCTTCCGGGCCTCCTCCCGCACGTGGAGGAGCAGGGCGATGGCCTGGATGGTCTTGCCCAGGCCCATGTCGTCGGCCAGGCACGCGCCCAGGCCCAGCTGGCGCAGGTACCAGAGCCAGCCCACGCCCCGGCGCTGGTAGGGACGCAGCGCGCCCACGAAGCCGTCCGGCTCGGGCAGCTCGGCCATGGCCTCCTGGCTGCGCAGGCGCTCCAGAGCCTCCTGAAGCCAGCCCTCCACCTCCACCGCGTCCAGGGGCAGGAGGTCCAGGGGCAGATCCTGGGCGCTGGCCTGGACCAGGCCGCTGCTCTCCTCCCCGGACCAGCTCTGCTCCGGCTGGTTGGCCAGGTGCCGCTGGGCGATGCGCACGGCCTGGAGCAGGGTCATCTGCCCTTCCGCCCGGCCGCTGGCCAGGAAATCCCGGGCCACGGCCATCTGCTCCGGGTCCAGCTCCACCCAGCGCCCCCGCACCTGGACCAGGGGCGAGCGCCGGGCGGCCAGCTTCTCGAACTCGTCCGGCCCCAGGGGCTCGCCGCCCAGGGTCAGCTCCCAACGGAAGCGGATGGGCTGGCTCAAGCCTGGGGAGGGCCGCCCGTCAGCGGACGCCTCCTGGGGGCTGGTGAAGCGCAGGCGCAGGCCCAGGCGGGTGTGGGTGCGGGTGCGCCACCACAGGGGCAGGATCACCCCGAAGCCGCTGCTCTCCAGCAGGGGGCCGATCTCCCGCAGGAAGTGGTAGGCCTCCTGGGTGGTGAGCAGGGCCATCTCGGGCCGGGGGCTGCGCAGGCTGCGCTGGATGGGCGGGAAGAGGCGTCCGGCCATGCCCAGACCGGCCAGCAGGCGTTCCTGGGGCTGCTCGAAGCGCCGCTTGCCGATGCGCAGGTTGTTCCGATGCTCCTGCCAGACCTGGTCGGCCGGCACCAGGATCGTGGGGTCGTCCCGGGCCTGGAGGAAATAGCGCAGGATCCAGCTCTGCTCCTGGTCCGTGGGCGCCGGTTCCTCCAGCTGGAAGCAAAGGCGGATGTTGGTCTCCCCGCCGGTGGCATGGAGCTGTTCGGTCCAGGAGAGCCATTCCTTGTAGAGGCGATGGGCCGGCTGAGGCGGCAGATGCAGGCGGCTCTGGGGCGCCAGGAGGTGATGGATCCAGTGCCGGGCTGGGGAGCTCTCCGGGCCCACTGGGGGCGTGGGCGCCATGGCGCCGCGCCACTGGCGGATGGCCGCGTTGACCATGACCGTGACGAAGTGCTCCACCAGGTGGCTGGGCGGGGCGGCCTCCTGGGGGCGCTCCAGGTTGTAGCCCCGGCAGACCGGCGGCATGGCCTGGATCAGGGTCTCCAGCTGCTGGCTCAGGTTCGTCTCCTGCAGGTAGGGCTGCCAGATGCTGTGGAACTGTCCTCGGTTGTCCGTGAGGAGGGTGGGCAGGTAGTGCTGTCCGGCCAGGATCTCCAGCACGAACTTGGCCGCGTGGCCCCAGAAGAGGAGGTCGTTCCCCAGGCGGATGTGGCGCAGGATGGAGGTGGGCTCGGCCAGCTCCACCAGGCGCTGGGGGCTGAGGCGGCTGAGCAGGCTGAGGGCCGGGT
>WGCB01000605.1 GCA_015494005.1 Caldilineaceae bacterium | reverse complement strand
GGGGGCAGCGGGGGTGGAAGCGGCAGCCCGTGGGCGGGTCCAGGTAGTTGGGGATGCGGCCCGGGATGCCCGGCGCGATGCCGCCGCCGCTCAGCCGGGGCACCACCTCCATCAGCCGCTGGGTGTAGGGATGGCCCGGGTGGGTGAAGAGCGTCCGGGTGGGCGCGGACTCCACGATGCTCCCCGCGTACATGACGTAGACCCGGTCCGTGAGCTGGCGCACGATGCCCAGGCTGTGGCTGATGAGGATGACCGAGGTGTTCCGCTCCTCCACCAGGTTGTGGAGCAGGCGCAGCACCTGGTCCTGGATGGTGACATCCAGGGCTGTGCCCGGCTCGTCCGCGATGAGCAGCTCCGGCTTGGTGGCCAGGGCCATGGCGATGCAGACCCGCTGGCGCATGCCGCCGCTGAGCTGGATGGGGTAGGCCTCCAGCAGCCGGGCTGGATCCGCCAGGGCCACGTCCCGCAGGGCCTCCACCGCCGCGGCCCGGACCTGACGCCGGCTCAGGCGTTCGTCGCTCTGGCTGCGGATGACCGCGCCCAGCTGCTCGCCGATGGTGAAGACCGGGTTCAGGGCGGCCGTGGGGTCCTGGAAGATCATGGCGATGCCCCGTCCCCGCACCTGGCGCAAGGCCCGCTGGCTCATCTTCAGCACGTCCTGGCCCTTGAAGCGGATAGAGCCGCCCCGGATCTGGGCCGGAGGCATGGGCAGCACCCGGAGCACGGCCTTCACGGTGCTGGTCTTGCCGCAGCCCGTCTCCCCCACCAGGCCCACCTTCTCGCCCGGGTGCACGTGCAGCTCCACGCCGTTGAGCACCTTCAGCGCACCGCCGTAGGCCTTGTACTCTAGCTCCAGGCCTCGGATCTCCAGCAGGGGCGTCCCAGTCTCCATCAGATCTCCTCCGCGGCGAAGAGATCCCGCAGGCCGTCGCCCAGCAGGTTGAAGCCCAGGACGATGACCACGATGGCCAGGGCCGGGAAGAGCGCGATCCACCAGAGATCCGGCAGGTAGCGGGCGCCGTTGGCCACCATGGTCCCCAGGCCGGGCTTGGGCGGCTGCACCCCCAGCCCCACGAAGCTCAACGAGGCACCGATGAGGATCACCCAGCCCATGTCCAGGCTCATCTTGGTGAAGATGGGCGACACGCAGTTGGGCAGGATCTCCCGGAAGAGGATGTGCCAGCGGCTGGCCCCCATGATCTCCGCGGAGGTGGTGAAATACTCGTTGCGCATCTGGGTGGTCAGGCCGTAGACCAGCCGGGTGTACCAGGGCCACCACATGAGGGAGACGGCCAGCATGGAGTTGAAGAGGTTGGGCTTCAGCACCGAGGCGATGGCCAGGGCCAGGATCAGGGGCGGCACGGCCAGGAAGATGTCCGTGATGCGCATGATGACCGTGTCCAGCCAGGTGCCATGGTAGTAGCCGGCCACCAGCCCCAGGAGCACCCCCGGCGGCACCACCAGGGAGAGCACCACCAGGCCCATGGAGAGGGAGAAGCGGAAGCCGAAGATGGTGCGGGTGAAGACGTCTCGCCCCACCACGTCCGTGCCGAAGAGATGGGCCAGGCTAGGGGGCTGCTTGGCGTTGGCGAAATCGGTGAAGGGCCCCGCGTGCTCCGGGTAGGGGGTCACGAAGGGGGCGAAGATGGCCAGCAGCACGATGAGGAGCACCGTGGCCAGGCCGATGACCGAGAGGGGGTTGTGGGAAAACTTATACCAGGCCCGACCCCAGTTCTCTCGGCGGCTGTTGCGCTCCATCTCTCGCCAGGCTTCTCGGCCCAGGGAGGGCATGGCGGTGGACCGTTGGGACATGGCTACACTCCTCGGGCCGCGCTGAGGCGGATGCGGGGATCCAGGGCCGCCACGGCCATGTCCACCAGGATGTTGGCCACGATGAAGACCACGCCCAGCACCAGGATCACCGCGGCGATGGCGTTCAGATCCTTGCGCAGCATGGCGTTGATGCCGTAGCGGGAGATCCCCGGCCAGTTGAAGATGAGCTCCACCAGGAAAGCGTTGCTCATGGTGGCCGCGAAGTCCAGCCCCAGGATGGAGACCGTGGGGATCAGAGAGGGCTTGAGCAGGAACTTGTTCATGACTACTCGCTCGGGCACGCCCAGGGCCCGCATGGCCGCGATGTAGTCCTTGGCCAGGTTGTCGGCCATGGCCGCCCGGGTGATGCGGGCCTGCTGGGCCATGGATCCCATGGCCAGGGCCAGGGCCGGGGAGATGATGTGCTTCAGCGCGTCCCAGAAGACGTCCATCCGGCCGGTGAGGAGGGCGTCCACGGTGTAGAGACCGGTGATGCGGGGCGGCGCGGGCACCCCTTCCGTCAGGCGGCCCAGGGTGGGCAGCCAGCCCAGGGTGAAGCCGAAGATCAGCAGGAAGATGATGGCCCAGACGAAGGAGGGGGTCACCACGCCCAGGTAGGAGATCACCCGCATCACGTTGTCGATCCAGCTGTCCTTGTGCCGGGCGGCGATGGCGCCCAGGCTGATGCCCAGCACCGCCATGATCACCCCGGCGTAGAGGGCCAGTTCGAAGGTGGCCGGGAAGAACTCCGCGATGTCCTGGGCCACGTTGCGCCGGGTCACCAGGGAGAGGCCGAAGTTCCCCTGCACCGCGTCCCGCAGCCAGTAGACATACTGCACCGGCAGGGGATCGTTCAGGTGCATCTGCTCCCGCAGGTTGTTCACCACCCAGTCCGGGGCCCGGGCCCCCGCGGCGATCCGGGCTGGATCCCCGGGCAGGATGCGGGAGATCACGAAGATGACGATGGAGAGACCCAGGAGCACCACGATGGAGTGGGCGGCCCGCCGGACGATGAAGAGGACTGTCTGCATCAGAGCCTCGGGAAGGGTTCTCGCGCAGGGCCGCCAGGCTGCCCAGCGACCCTGCGCGGAGCGATGAAGGAGGAAGGCTTACTTGTTCACGCCGATGGCCGGGGCCCAGATGTTGTAGCCCATGACCGGGATGATCTCACCCCGGGCGGCCGGCCAGTCCAGGTAGCTCTGATAGGCGTGCTTCTCCACCTGGTCGTAGACGAAGACCGACGGGGCCCGCTCGGCCAGGTCCGCCTGGATGGCCCGGTACTTGGCGAAGCGCTCCTCCTGGTCCACTGTGGCCAGGGAGTCGTCGATGGCCGCATCCAGCTCTGGGTCCAGCAGCCACTCGTTCTGGGACCAGGTGGCCGCGGTGCTGGAGTGGTAGCGCTGCTTCAGCAGAGGGCCGGCCTCGGGCAGGTCCGAGGAAACGTAGATGCTGACCAGGTGGGGGCTGGTCTCCAGCTTGGAGGTGTTCTCCACCACGGAGAGCCAGGGCATGGAGACGATCTCCACCGGGATGCCGATGTCGGCCATGTTGGCCTGGAAGAGGAGGGCGAACTTCTCCTCGTCCGGCACCTCGGAGATCCAGACGAACTCGATGGGGTAGTCCTGGATGGCGTCCGCGTACTGGCACTGGGCCAGCTCCTCCCGGGCCCTCTCCGGGTCGTAGGGATAGACCATCACGTCCGGGTTGTGGCCGCCCAGGGCCTTGGGCACGGGCCCCACCATGGCCGTGGTGCCCGGCCATTCCAGGCTCACCGCGGTGTCGTAGTCGAAGCCGTAGGAGACGGCTCGGCGGCAGTGCAGGTCGTCCAGGGGAGCCAGCTGGTTGTTGAGCATGAAGTAGAAGCCGGTCAGGTTGGAGAAGGCGGCCACCTCCACGCCGTCGATCTGCTGCAGGGCCTCCAGGGACTCGATGGGCTGCCACTGGTCGGAGATGTCCAGCTCCTGGTTGGACATGAGGGTGCGGATGGTGGCTGGCTCCGTGGCCGCGATCATGCGGAACTGGTCCGGCGCGTTGGGCGCGAACTCGCCCCACCAGTCTCCGAAACGCTCCATGAGCAGGTACTCCTCCAGAGGGAACTCGGCCACCTGGTAGGGGCCGGAGCCAGCGTCGTTGGTCTGCAGGAACTCCTGGCCGTAGTCGCCGTTCTCGCCGTAGGGGCCCTCGGCCTTGGTGTTGGCCCGCACCAGGTCCTCGTTGAGCACGTAGAGGCGGATGAGGCTGGGCAGGAAGAGGCCGTTGGGCTGGCTCAGGGTGAAGACCACCGTGCTCTCATCCGGCGCGCTGACGTCCGCCACCACATCGGTGAAGAGATAGGCGAACCCCTCGCCCACGGCCTGCATCCGCTCCATGCTGTAGACCACATCGCTGGCGGTCAGGTCGCTGCCGTCGTGGAACTTCACCCCGGAGCGCAGCTGGAAGGTCCAGGTCAGGCCGTCGTCGGAGCTCTCCCAGCTCTCGGCCAGCCAGGGCTTCACGCTGCCGTCCGGGTTGGGGAAGACCAGGGTGTCGTACAGGTTGGCCAGGGCGGTGCCGCTGGAGAAATCTGAGCCCATGGCCGGGTCGATGTTGGTGGGCCAGGCAAAGGACGCCCGCAACACCCGGGCGCCAGCTGGGGCTGCCCCGGGCTCTGCCGGCTGCTCCGCGGCGCCGGCCGCCGGTTCCTGGGCCGGCTGGGCTGGGCTGGGCTGCTGAGCGCAGGCGCTCAGGACGAGCACAAGGGCCAGGATCAACAGGGCCGGAAACAACTTTCGCATGGAAGGCCTCCTCTCGGATAAGGTTCTTGGGACTCTCAGGCAAACGTGGGTGGACAGGCACTCGCGACAATGCCGACGGGCTTGGGACAAGGGTCCGAGGGGGAACCAGACGGGAGAAACCGAGCGGGGGAAACCGGGTGTGATGGCCAAAAGCCGACCCCGATGGCGCCACTGGGATCCAGGCCCAGGACCGGCCATCATGGCCAGCGTCTCTGCGTCCATGGAATCTGCGTCCATGGAGGATCTACGTCGGTGTAGAAGCGGGAAAGGGATCGGAAGAGGGGGCGATCCCGAGAGCGCGGATCGGTTGTCAGGCGGATCGCTCATTGGATCCTTCGGGGATACCCCAACTATAGCCCAGTTTCCCGGGCCTGGCATCGATCCAAAGACCCGTCCGCGCCCAGGTCAAAAGACCCGCTGGGAAGCGGGCCTGGCAGGACAAAAGTACCAACGGGGATCGGGAAAACGTCAGGAGATCAGGGCGCGTCCAAGGAGGCGATGCCCTGGCGCAGGGCGTAGAGGGCGGCCTGGGTGCGGTTGGCCAGATGCAGCTTGTTGAGGATGTTGCCCACGTGGTTGCGGACGGTCCGCTCGCTGATGCAGAGGCGGTCGGCGATCTCCTGATTGCTCAGCCCCTGGGCCACCAGCCGCAGGACCTCCACCTCCCGCTCGGAGAGGGGCTCCGGGCTCATGGGGAGCTCCGTGGGCCGCTGGATCTCCTGGATCAGCTTGAAGGCCAGGGACGAGTCCAGGGTGGGGACGCCCCGGTAGACATCCCGGATGGCCTGGAGCAGCTGCTCCGGCGAGGCGTCCTTGAGGAGGTAGCCCAGGGCCCCCGCCTTGATGGCCGGGTAGACCTTGTCCTCCTCCGCGAAGCTGGTCAGGGCCAGGATGCGGATGCGGGGGTGGGCCCGGGTGATGGCCGCGATGGCCTGGATGCCGTCCATGACCGGCATGACCAGGTCCACCAGGACCACGTCGGGCTGCAGGCGACGGGCCAGCTCCACCGCCTCCTGGCCCGTGGCGGCCTCCCCCACCATCACCATGCCCGGCTCGGTGGCGATCAGGGCCTGAAGTCCCTTGCGCACCACCGTGTGGTCGTCCACCACCAGGATGCGGATGGGTTCCTGTGTGGGTGCCATGCTCGTTCCTCCCTGTCAGCTCATCCCGACCGGCGGGCTTGCCGGAAAGGGACGGAGACCACCACACGTGTGCCCTGGCCCGGCCGGGAAATGAGGGTCAACTCGCCGCCCATCTTGGCGGCCCGTTCGTGCATGCTGATCAGCCCCATGCCACCCCGCTCCCTGGCTGCATGGCAGTCGAAACCCTGGCCGTTGTCCTCGATCGTCACCGTGACGCAGCCGTCGATCGGCTGCCCCTCTGTCCGTCCGCTCGCTCCCCGCCCTTCCAGGTGAAAGCGCACGCTCACCGCGTCGGCCATGGCGTGCTTCAGAGCGTTGTTCAGGGCCTCCTGGATGATGCGGTAGAGGCCTTCCTCCACGTGGGGAGGCAGGGTGATGGGCCGGTCCACGATGAGCTGGGCCTTGATCCCGGCCCGGCGCTCCACCGCGTCCAGCCGCTGCTGGATGGCCATGACCAGCCCGCCGCTCTCCTGGAGGGCCACCGGTCGCAGCTCGTAGACCAGCAACCGCATCTCCTTGAGCGCATCCCGGGCCGTCTGGCTCAGCCAGGCCAGGTGCTCCTCCGCCACCGCCAGCTGGCCACTGCGCAACAGGCGCTGCCCGGCCTCCGCGAAGAGGGTCAGGCTGAAGAGGGACTGGGTGACCGAGTCGTGCAGGTCCCGGGCCAGGCGGCGGCGCTCCTCCATCACCGCCAGCTGGCCGGCCTCCTGGTAGAGCCGGGCGTTCTCCACCGCCACGCCGATCTGGTGGGCGATGGAGGTGAGGAGGGAGATCTGCTCCGGGCGGAACTGGTGGCTGGCTTTGCCCAGGATGCTGATCACGCCCAGCACCTTGCCCTTGGCCCGCAGGGGCGCGCCCAGGTAGGTGTGGAGCACCTGGGTCAGTGGGGACCGGATCCGCAGCACGTCGCCCAGGTTGGAGACGGCCAGGGGAGTGCCCTGCTGGAAGACCTGGCCGATGAGGTCGTGGCCGGAGGAGATGAAATTCAGCTGGGCCACGGCGGAGGGGGGCAGGCCCCGGTGGGCGGCCAGGCGAAGCATGCGGGTGCTCTCGTCCCAGAGGTGGATGGCGCCTTTGGGGCTGTGCATGGTGGGCAGGACCCGGTCCAGAGAGCTGTTCAGGATGGTGTCCAGGTCGATGGATTCACTGGCCACCGAGGCCACGTCGTAGAGGACAGCCAGCTCGTCGTGGGCCTTCTTCAGGGCCTCCTCGGCCTGCTTGCGCTCGGTGATGTCGTAGCCGAAGGTGATGGCGCCGTAGATGGTTCCCTGCTCGTCCTTGAGGCTGCGAGAGTTCCAGAGGATGGTGCGCCGTTCGCCGTTCTTGCAGCGGATCTCCCGTTCGAAATAGCTCAGGTTTTCGTTCTTGCGGACGATGCGGTAGGCTCGATTCTGGGCTGTGTTCCGGTACGCCTCATCCGGGTAGAGCCACTCCCAGATCTTGCTGTGTCCCAGCACCTCCTCTCGGGAGTAGCCGCTGATCTCCTCGGCTGCCTTGTTCCAGTAGACGATGCGCAGATCGTTGTCGTGGACGTTGAGCCAGACGTTCACGTGGTCGATGATGCTGTCCGAGAGGTGCTGGCGGATGAAGGCCTCTGCGTCCAGGGCCTGGTTCGGGGCGGAAAGCTGGGAAGAGCGTGTCATGGTGGTCTGTGCCGGCATGGGCAGAAGTCGACGGAACGGCCGGAGGGGGTGGGGCACTGCGGGGGATCACCTGGGCGCGACTCTAACACGGCGGGCGAAATCGTGTCAAATCGGGTTTTCCCGTCGGGCCGAGCACGTCATCGACGCGCAAACTCGTTGCCCAAACCGGGGCTAGCAGGTATGATCCAGGGGCGGAGATGAGAGCGGCCAGGCCCTCCTCAGCCGGTCCGACCGGGAGGCGCGGCTTGACTTTGCGGGAAAGGAGGCATTGCCGTGATGGAGATTCGACCTGCCCGGCTGGAGGACGCGGAGGCCATCGCCAAAGTCCACGTGGACACGTGGCGCACCACCTACGCCGGCATCGTCCCCGACGAGTTCCTGGCCCAGCTCTCCCAGGAGCGGAGCGCCCGGATGTGGCGCCGCGCTCTCCAGGACGAGGAGCGACAGGGCTGCCTCTTCGTGGCCGAGGAGGCCCAGGCCGGGGTGATCGGGTTCGTCAGCGGAGGGCCCCTGCGAGAGGAAGTGCCCGGCCATCCGGGCTATGAAGGGGAGATCTACGCCATCTACGTGCTGGCGGCCCACCAGGGGAAAGGGGCGGGCTCCCGGCTCATGGAGCGGGCCTTCCGCTGGCTGGCTGAGCACGGGCTGGAGTCGGTGGTGGTCTGGGTGCTGAAGGAGAACCCCAGCCGAGGTTTCTACCAGGCCCTGGGAGGCGTCCCCATCGCGGAGCAGGAGATCACCATCGGCGACGCTCCCCTCCTGGAAGTGGCCTACGCCTGGCCCAGCGCGGCAGCCGCAGCGAGGAAGCTGTCCGGCCGCTCGGATGCCGGGCTAGCCCCCTAGCGCCTCGAACCGGTAGACCTCCACCTCCGCCACAGGGCGGTAGCCGATGGCCCGGTAGATCTTGGTGGAGACCGGGTTGGCCAGGTCCACGAAGAGGGTGCAGAAACGGTAGCCCTCCTCCAGCAGGGCCTGGCTCAGCTGGGCCACAGCGTTGGACGCGTAGCCCCTGCCCCGGTGCTCGGGCGGCGTGTAGACCATGTTGATGGAGATGCCGTGGCGGGTGGGGCGGCTTTTGGCCACCATGGAGACCGGCTCCTGGTCCTCCCAGAGGAAAAGGCGGCCCGACTCCACCACCTGCCGGATCGCCGCAGCCAGCTGCTCCGGGCTCTCTTTCTCCTCGGGCAGCGCCTCCTGCTGGAAGGCGATCAGCCACCGGGTGGCCAGGGGCAGATCCGCTGGGGTGGCCTGGCGCAAATGCCCGGACGCGGGTCGAGGCGGGAGCACTTCCTCCAGGGCCAGGATGCCCAGGTGGCGGATGCGCTGGGACGTGCACCCTTGCCGTTCGCACCAGATCTCCGCGAAGCGGCGGGCGGTGGGGATGGGGGCCTGGACGCCAGGCACGGACCACTCACCGGCCTGCAGATCCGCTGCCAGTGCGACCAGGGCCCGCTCATCCATCCCCGCCATGGGCGCCAGGACCAGATTGCGAGGAGGGATCATCATGGCGGCCAGCGTGGGTCTTTCCCCCGGCCAGACCGCGGCCAGGTAGGGCGTCTCTTTGGGTGGCTTGGGTCTGCGGGCCAGGTGCATGCAGACACCCAGGACCAGGCTGTGGAGCGCTTCGTCTTCCTCCAGGAAGGACTGGGTCGCGGCCAGAAAGCCCGCGGCGGTGGGGTAGGTGATCACCTGCATGGCACTCTCCTGGGGCGGGTTGCCAGTGGGAAAGCTCACTCGCCCCTCATTTTATCACAGTGCATTTTTGTCACGGTGCATTCGTCTACACCCTTGCCGTCTTCTGCAGAGTACGCACGGCAGAAGCCTCCTGCGCCAGACCTGGCAGCCGTCTCGGTCCAGCACAGGAGGCGTTCCTGCTCGCGCCATCCTCAGATTGCGGCGTTTGATGCGCCTGTCCGTCCGCAGAGGAGGACTCGGATCGAGGATGCCAGGATGGTCTCGGTCACACCGCCCCGATGGAGAGCAGGTTGGGGACAGAAAGGGGAAGGGAGGAGATGTTCACCCGCCAGGGCGAGGAGC
>WGCB01000604.1 GCA_015494005.1 Caldilineaceae bacterium | reverse complement strand
GGATCGGCCGTCTTCCCCCTCCCCGGCCAGGCCCTGGACTACGCCGCCCGCAGCAAGCCGGTGCTGGCTGCCGCCAACCCGGCCCTCTTTCAGATCATGCGGGCCGCCATTCGCCCCCGTTGAGGGGAAGGGAACTTCGAGATGCCAGAAGCGGCGCAGCGACCGAACCGAGAGCAGGGCAAGGAACAGGATGTGCTCATCGTGGGCGCCGGGATGGCCGGGCTGACCGCAGCCCGGGCGCTGCGCCGGGCCGGCTACTCCGTGACGCTCCTGGAGGCCGGCGGCGAGCCGGGTGGCCGCATGGCCACGGAGCGCCTGGGTCCTGGCCTGGCCGACGTGGGGGCCCAGTATTTCGTGGCCCGCACACCCCCCTTCCAGGCCCAGGTGACCCGCTGGATCCAGGCCGGACTGGTCTACCTCTGGGCCATGGGCTTCAGCACCGGCAGCCTGAAGGGGAATGTGGCCCAGGGGCAGGCCCGCTACGCGGTGAAGGGGGGCATGGTCTCTCTGGCCCGGCACCTGGCTCGGGGTCTGGATCTCCACCTGGGCCATGCCGTGGAGCGGATCGTCTTTCACGGCCCCGGCTGGGAAGCCCAGGTGGGCTCCTGGGCGTTTCAGGGCCGAGGCCTCCTCCTGGCCCTGCCCGCGCCCCTGTCCCTGGGGCTGCTGCAAGAGGGCGGCGTGGCCCTGGCCCCCCAGGAGCGCGAGGTCCTGGCCGCCATCCAGTACAGCCCGTCGCTGACCGCCCTCTTCTGGGTGGAAGGGGAGGTCCACATCCCGCCACCTGGCGCGGTCCAACGCCCCATCGATGCCATCCCCTGGATCGGGGACAACCAGCAGAAGGGCATCTCTCCCCAGGCCCGCATCCTCACCGTCCAGGCCAGCGGGGAATACAGCCGCCGCATGTGGGAGATGCCGGAACGGGAGATCCTGGAGAGCCTGGCCGCCCGCCTGGAACCCTACCTGGGCCCGGATGCCCGGATCCGAGAGGCCCGGCTCAAACGCTGGCCCCTGGGCACGGTGAGCGCCGGGGCGCAGGGCTCCCAGGCCTACTTCGTGGCCGAGTCCCTGCCCGGCCTGTTCTTCGCCGGGGACGCCTTCAGCATCCCCCGTCTGGAGGGGGCTTTCCTCTCCGGCACAGCCAGCGGGGAAGCCCTGGCCTCCTGGCTGGAGGAGCAGGGGACATAGCAACGGGGGCACGAACGTTCGTGCCCCCGTCGACCATCTGGATGACTGTTTCCGAGCCAGCCCAGGCTACCGTCCGCTGCTTGGGCTGCCTGCCTGAGTTAGCGATTCACCAGCGGCAGGAAGATCTGCTGCGGGCCAGGAGTCGGCGTCGGATTCGGTGTTGGCGTTGGATTTGGGGTAGGGCTCGGGTCTGGGGTCGGGGTCGGATCCGGATTGGGATTGTCCAACACACCGTCCAGGGGCAGCTGGAAGAGACCGTTGGGCGTGCCCGCCACCACCGAGTCCTTGCCCTGGGCCGCGGCGGCCTGGAGCTGGAAACGGGAACCGCTGCCCAGCACGGTCACCGTGCTGCCGTTCACCACCACCTGGGTCCCCAACCCGTACCGTCCCTGGCTGTCGTAGGGGATAACCGTCACCGAGTAGGGGTTGGCCGGAAGCGGAATGGTAGCGCTGTTGGTAGGGCTGATGATGGCGCCGTGGTCCGTGCCTTCCACGGAGGTGCGAGGCATCTTGCTGGCGTCCCCTCGGATGATCACCCCCTGGAAGCGGCCGTCAGCTGGGTTGGTCCAGCTCAGGTTCAGCTGAGCGCCCGGAGTGCCGCCGGTGACCGAGCCGCTCAGCCCTGTCACCGAGGCCGGGGGCAGGATGGGCAGGAGGATGCGCTGGATCGCCTCCGCGGTGGCTTCACCGGTGGGTGGCTTGGGCAGGAGGGTCCAGGTCAGGCCGTCGTCGTCGCTGAAGTAGACGTCGTTGCGGGCCGCCGCGAACACGATCTGGCTGTTGGTCGGATGCACCGCGATGGCCTGGAAGGCTCCCATGGAGGGCCCGGCCGGGGTCCGGTCGTCCCAGGAGACGCCGCCATCCTCTGAGTGGAAGAGGCGGGATTGGGGATACCCGGTGCCCACCCAGATGTGCAAGGGGTTGTTGGGATCGATGGCCAGCCCCTCCACCGAGGCGGTGATGGGATTGGTCGTGGTGTCCAGGAGATGCCAGGCGCTGGTGGTGGTGCGGCTGATCACCCCGCCGAAGACGTTCCCGCCGAAGTTCGTGTGGTTGCGGAAGTCGCCCAGAACCGCGTAGGCCGTCCCTCCCTGGCTGAAGGCCACGAGCCGGGCCGGCGTGGTGTAGGGCAGGGTGGCGTAGGCGGCGCTGTAGTCCGTGGTGTGCTGAGTCCAGGTGGTGCCGCCGTCACTGGACGCCCACATGCCGCCGTGGGCCTCCTCCTTGCTGCCCGTGGGGTTGTGGAAGCCACCCACGGCCGCGTAGACGATGTCGGGGTTGGCCGGGTCGGCGTCGATGCCATTGATCACGGCGAAGCAGTTGGTGCATCCACTGCCCTCGATCTGGCTGCGCAGGGAGGGGTTGCCCAGAGGCATGATGCTATCGCCGTAGTCGCTGCTGAAGAACTCGCCCAGGAAGGCCCGCTGGGTGTAGGTGGTGTCCGAGTAGGGTGCGGCCACCGCGCCACCGAAGTGGCTGAAGCCGAAGGGGAAGTCCCAGGTGTCGCCGCCATCGAAGGTGCGTCCCAGGCCGTTCTTGGTGTTCACGAAGAAGACGCCCAGGTCCCGGGGGTTCTGCGCGAAATCCTGGACCACCACGCCGTCGATGCCCTGGTTCACCGGCTCGAAGCTGACGCCGCCGTCCGTGCTGCGGTTGACGCCCTGGTCCAGGGTCCCGTACATGGTGTAGGGGGCAGAGGCATGGATAGCCAGGTGGCTGTTCCCCGCCCCGAAGCCCAAGGGCGTGAAGCTGGTGCCGTCATACTGGGCGCCGGCCACGTAGACCGTCTGGGTGAGCACCGGGTGGAAGACGATATAGGCGACCGCGCTGCCGGCGTCATAGATCTTGCTCCAGGTGGCGCCGCCGTCCGTGCTGCGGAAGAGCGAATGACGGACGGAGCCGCCCAGGTCGCCGGTGCCCGCATAGAGCAGATCCGCGATGTGGGGGCTGGCCGCCAGGGAGATGATGCCCTGCATGCCATGGCCGGTGCCTGTCACGCTGAAGCTCAGGGTGGTGAGGTCGCTGACGTAGACGTCGGTGTTCGTGGCCGCGAAGATGCGACTGCCCAGGGAGTCAAAGGCCAGCCCGGTGACCTGGCAGCCGCTACAGGGAAGGGTGGCCGTGGCCCAGGTGGCGCCGCCGTCCGTGCTGCGGGCCACGGTGTTGCCCGAGGCCAGGAGCGTGGTGCGGTCCTTGACCACCAGCCGGGCCCAGCCGAAGATGCCGCTGGGGTAGGGCACGGGATTCCAGGTGGCGCCTCGATCCGAGCTGGTGATGATGCCCTGCTGGCTGATGCCCCAGACGATGTGGTCCGTTTCGTTGATGCCCAGAGCCTGGACGCTGCTGGTGTAGACGCCGGTCCAGGAAGCGCCGCTGTCCAGGCTGCGGTAGAGCCCCTGGCCCGAGGTGGTCCCCGCGTAGGCCACGCCGTGGGGCGGGTTGTCCGTGGAGTCCACTGCTAGCGCGCTGATGATGCCACCGTAGATGCCCAGGTTCTCCCAGGTCTGGGTGATGACCTTGGTGGTGAGGGGCGAGCCCTCGCTCTTCAGGGAGGCCTGGGGTGTGGTGGCCCGAGCCACACTGTGGAACAGGGCCACGAAACTCACCGCGGCCAAGACGCCAATGAGGAGCACGGTCAGGAGTCGCTGCATGGATGGATCCTTCAGACGGGGGATGGGGGAGAGATTTGACACGGTTTCCTTTCCTCCTCTGCAGAACTGGTGCGGATGATTGGTACTGCGGTATGGGTCACATCCACGTCAGAATACAGGAAAAAATCAGCAGAAACCTGTGATATTTTGGTCATGTTTGCCAGAAAAAATGTAAAAACTTTGTAAAATCGGGCGATTCCCGCAAGCCATCGTCCGACCGCATTTCAGGAGAGAGTGCATGGATGAGAGCCCCTTGACACTGGACGCCTACCAGCAGCTGGCCATCCGCACCGCCGGGGAGTTCCAGCGGGAGCCGGAGAAACGGCTGCTCATCTGGTCCGTGGCCTGGGCCGGAGAGGTGGGTGAATTCTGCGCCATGGCCGCTCGCTCGGTGACGCCCCGCTCCCCGGAGGAAGAGCGACTCCAGGAAGCTGCCCGGGTAACCGGCCTCTTCGGGGAGTTCCTGAACAAGCTCAAGAAGCAGATCGGTCATGGCCACGCCATCAGCGACCAGGAGCTGGCGGATCAGCTGGAGGCTGCGGCAGAGGCCATGCAGACCCTGGCCGCCCAGCTACGGGCCGAGGTCCCGGACACGAAAAAGCCCCCGGTTCAGGAGGACCAGGGGCCAGTGAACGACAGGCCGGTGAATGATGACGCGCTGCTGGATGAAATGGGCGACGGGCTCTGGTACCCAGCCGCCATTGCCTGGCTCAAGGGATGGCGCCTCTCGGAGCCAGCCCGACGCAACGTGGAAAAGCTTCGCCGCCGCTACCCCGACGGCTTCAGCCAGGAACGAAGTATCAATCGCACGGTCTAGCCATCACGCTAGCCATTACCCAGTCTAGCCGGTGGCTCCTCGGCCTCCGCCTGGGGTCACACCAGCTCCGCCAGCACGGAGCGGCTGTCCCGGCCGTCTTCCAGCACGGTCTCCTTGACGATGCGCCCGTCCCGCAGGCTCAGGACTCGATCCGCGTGGCTGGCAGCCCGCACGTCGTGGGTGGCCAGGAGCACCCCATGCGCCCCGTCGGCCACCAGGCCCCGCAGCCGGGAGAGGATGGCCCGAGCCGCCTGGCTGTCCAGGTTGGCCGTGGGCTCGTCCGCCAGGATCAGCGGCGGGTTCGCGGCCAGGGCCCGGGCCACCGCCACCAACTGCCGCTGCCCCTGGGAGAGCTCCCCGGGGTAGCGGGCCGCCAGCTCCGCCAGGCCGAACTGCTCCAGGAGCTCCTGAGCCCGGCGATGGGCGTCGAAAGGCGGCCGCCGCATCAGGCGCAGGGGCAGGCCCACGTTCTCCAGCACGGTGAAGCCCGGGAAGAGGTTGAAGCGCTGGAAGACCATCCCCACCAGCCGGGCCCGGCGATCCGCCCGGCCGTCCTCGTTCAAACGCCCCAGGGCCTCCCCTGCCAGGACCACCTCCCCCGCGTCCGGCGTCTCCAGCCCAGCCAGGAGATTGAGCAGCGTGGTCTTCCCGCTGCCGGTAGGCCCCACCAGGGCCACCAGCTCCCCCGCCTTCACGGCCAGGTTGACCCCCTCCAGGGCAGGCACCGATCCAGCCTGGGTCACGTAGGCTTTGCCCACACCCTGGGCTTCCACCAAGACACTGTCATCCACTTCGCCATTCACTTCCGTCATTATGTCGACTCCTTTGCCTGGGAAGCGACCGCCTGTTGCCCTTTGCCCAGCAGATCCCGCAGAGCCTCCTCCGCCTGGGTGAAACGGAAGGCGAAGCCGGCCTCCAGGAGGCGCTGGGGCACGGCCCGCTGACCGTCCAGGAGCACGGTGGCCATCTCGCCGAAGAGCAAGCGCAAGGCCAGGGCCGGCACAGGCAGCACGGTGGGACGGCCCAGCACCCGACCCAGCAGCCGGATGAATTCCCGGTTGGTGACCGGGTTGGGCGCGGTCAGGTTGTAGGGCCCGCTGGCGGCCTCCTGCTCCAGGAGGAAGCGGATGGCTCGCACCTCGTCCGCGATGTGGATCCAGGGGAAGTACTGGCGGCCGTTGCCCAGGGGCCCACCCACGAAGAGGCGCACGGGCAGGACCATGCGGGGCAGCGCGCCCCCCTCCCGGCTCAGGACCACGCCGGTGCGGAGGATGGGCCGACGCAGGCCCAGGGCCTCCACCCGAGCGCTGGAGGCCTCCCACTCCACGCAGAGCTGGGCCAGGAAGTCGGCGTCCGGTGGGTGTTCCTCGGTGACGATCTCGTCGCCGCAGGGGCCGTAGTAGCCCACCGCAGAGGCCTGGACGAAGACCTCGGGGCGGGGGCTGGCCTGCTCCACGGCCTGGGCCAGGGCCTCCCCCGCGCGGATGCGGCTCTCCCGGATGATCCGCTTTCGCTCCGCTGTCCAACGCTGCTCGGCCAGGCCCGCGCCGGCTAGGTTGACCACCCCGTCTGCCCCCTTCAGGGCCTGGGCCCACTCCCCCACCGTCTGCCCGTCCCAGGCCACCAGTTGCACTTCCCCTGGCAGGCCCTGGGGTCGCGCATCCGGCCGCCGGGTCAGGACGGTGACCAGATGGCCGTCCGCCACCAGGC
>WGCB01000603.1 GCA_015494005.1 Caldilineaceae bacterium | reverse complement strand
CAGGCGGAAATCCTTGATGCTGGACATGCTTTCCTCCTTGGATGCGGGTGGGTGTTGGCTGTGGATGGGGGATGGGGGGCGCCAAAATGATAGCACAAATCGGCCTGGATCGACAGCCGGAAATCCACAGCCATCCACAGCCATCCACAGCTGTGGCCCGGCCCCAGCCCCGGCGGCAGAGCGGAACCGGGCCGGTCCTGGGAGCGTCTCAAAGGGGTGGGCGATCCGGTGGGCGACCCAGCGGCCGGGTACCCGAAAAACGGCCATTCCTTTGACTTTCCCCTGGCCATTGGCTACAATGCGTGGGGACGGCCAGCCCCCTTAGCTCAGTGGATAGAGCAACGGACTTCTAATCCGTGGGTCGCAGGTTCGAATCCTGCAGGGGGTGCTAGAAACCATGTATCTTGTGGCTTTGCCTCCCGTCACCACAACATCTAGTGGTGGCGGGGGGCTTTTTCCTATTGGGCCAGTCTGCGGAAAGACCGTAAGACTCCACCGAAAGAACCAGGGTGTCACATGGTCGAAAACCGGAAAGAAGAGCTCTGGCGTGAGATTGAGGAGTTTCTAGTGGACCGACAAAGCCGCAACTGCACGCCCGGCACGGTCGCCTACTACCGGCGCTGTCTTCGCCTGTGGGCGGACTTCGTGGGCGAGAAGGGCGTGACGAGCGCCCAGGAGGTGACGGCCTCCCACGTGCGCCGGTTCCTGGTGCATCTGGCGGAACGCGGCCACAGCCCGGGCGGGGTGGCCACCGTCTACGCTGGAGTGCGGGCCTTCCTGAGCTGGTACGCCCAGGAGTACGCCCCCGAGGGCTGGAGCCCTTTGGCCCGGGTCCAGTCGCCCAAACGGCCCCAGGAGCGGTTGGAGCCCCTGAGCCTGGAGGACTTCCAGGCCATGCTGGACAGCTGCCCCAAGGACGGCTTCACCGGGCTGCGGGACCGGGCTCTGCTGCTCCTGCTGATGGACACCGGCCTGCGCCACCAGGAGCTGACGGACCTGGAGGTGGCGGACCTGGACCTGGCCACGGGTCAGGTGATTGTGCGGCAGGGCAAGGGGCGGAAGTCCAGGGCCGTCTACGTGGGGAAGCGGACCCGTCGGGCTCTGCAGGCCTACCTGCGCCAGCGGCGGAAGCAGGGGCTGGGGGAGGAGGCCCCCCTGTGGGTGCAGCGCAGCGGGGAGAGGCTGAGCAAGTCGGGCATACGCCAGGTGGTGCGACGGGCGGCCAAACGGGCGGGAGTGCCGGAGCCGGGGATGCACGCCTTCCGCCGGGCTTTCGCCGTCAACTCCCTGCGCAACGGCATGGACCTAGTAACCCTGCAGCGGCTGATGGGCCACGCGGACCTGAGCACGCTCAACCGCTACCTGGCCCTGGTGGACGAGGACTTGCGCCGGGCCCAGGCCCGGCATGGGGTGGTGGACAGCATGGGATAGAAGAGGGGCAGAAAAGCGCTACGGGCGGACGTGGGAGCGCCCACCCGTAGCTGACCCGCACCGCCGAACAGGGCGACGGCACGGGCTGGAAGCAATTCTAGCAGCAGAGCCGCAGCTTCGCAAACGTTCGGCCGGTGCGCCGAACGTTTTTCATTGCCGGAAAGGAGCGAAGCCGTGGAGAAGAGCCGAGAGGAGCGGGTGCAGGAGCTGGTGGAGTGGGCGACCCGGCTGGGGCTGAAACTGCCCCGGCCCGCCCAGGAGATTGTGGCCCTGGAGGAGCAGGGCCATGCGGTGGACCTGGAGAGCGGAGATATTCTCTGGAACGAAGGGGAAGCCCGCTATGGCCTGACCGTGGTGGGTGAAGCGACCCTTCACCTGCAGGGCATGGACGGGACGCAGGAGCGTTCCTGAGCCACGTAGAGGGGCCAAATTCGCGCGTGGAGTGCGAAAAGGTTGGAGAGTATTGGCAGGCCTGGAAAACGCGAATTTGACCGGAAAAAATGGCTCACGGAGGAAATTAGGATACAGGGCGTTGAGGAGCCCAGAGAGGAGGATAGAGATGGGCAAGAGACAGCGAGACATGGGCCGGTGGATAGCCTGGGCCGATAAGCGCATGGCCCAGTTGGTGGTGGGCGAGAAGCTGCACGTGCGTCTGCTGGGCGTGGTGCAGGGGCCCTTGACCGTGACCTTCCGCCTGCGCCTGGCGCGCCCTTCGGCCGGGGCGTTGCGCCGGTTGTTGGGGTTGGGTCCGGCCCTGGCCCAGGCCCTGCAGGTGGATGGGGTGCGGGTGACGGACACGGCCCAGGGGGTGCTGGTGGAGGTGCCCAGCCCACTGCCTCGGACGCCTTCCGCCGGGCTCCTGGCCCGTCACACCCGGCCCTGGCAGGTGGCGGTGGGGCTGGACCAGTGGCGGAAGCCGGTGCGGGTGGACCTGCGCCACCATCCCACCCTGCTCTTCGTGGGGCCGTCCAGGCGGGGGAAGACCCAGGCCATGAAGTCGGTGCTGTACGCCCTGGCCCGGTCCCATCCGCCCCGGCGGCTGCAGTTTCTCATCGTCGCCCAGAAGCTGCAGGACTGGCGGGCCTTCCAGCGGGGGGAGCACTGTCTGGGGGTGCTGTCGGACCCGGAGGAGGCGGCCCAGGCCCTGGCGTGGCTGGCCGGTGTGAAGCTGCAGGAGCGGGCCCGTTCCGGGGCGAAGGAGCCCGCCCTGGTGGTGGTGCTGGACGACCTGCTCAACCTGCTCAAGCGGGCGGACGTGTCCGGCCCCATCGGGGAGCTGGCCTCCATGGGCGGGGGCGTGGGCATCTACCAGCTGATAGGGACCCAGGACGCGGGCAGCAAGCGGGGGACGGGCGGCGCGGACGTGGAGGCCAACATCACGGCCCGGGTGGTCTACCGGGCGGCCTCCGCCACCACCGCGGCCCGGGCGGCCGGGGCGGGCAAGCTGGGCGTGGAGCATCTGTCCGGCCACAAGGGGGACGCCCTCCTGGTGCTAGACGGCGTGGTGAGCCGCATCGCCACGGCCCAGGCGGACGATAGGGATATCCTGCAGCTGCCCCGCCAGGCGGGCAACTTCGTGGTGAGCCAGCCCTGGCGCGGCGCAACCGCCCACAACCGCCTGCAACCGCCTGAAACCGCCCACAACCGGTTGCAACCGGTTGCAACCACCCCCCACGAAGGGGCTACGGGAGCGGTTGCGAGGGGGGACGGCCCGCAACCGGTTGCGCAACCGGTGGACGCAACCGGCCCTGTCTTCCCCATCGAGCGACGGCCGCCCACGGCGGAGGAGGCCCAGGCCATAGCCGAGATGGCCCGGCGGGGGATGAGCCTGAGCGCCATCTGCCGCACCGTCTACGGC
>WGCB01000602.1 GCA_015494005.1 Caldilineaceae bacterium | reverse complement strand
CCCCATGCCGTGGCGCAAACAGCCCGACGCTGGGCCATCGCCCCAGAGTTGCCCGGACATTTCCACCCTCCAGGTGTTCCGTCGCCTGCAACGCTCAGTTTACAAAAGATCCGGGCGGAAATCAAACGCCGAAGCTGACGTAAGGTCCCGAGCCTGGGGGCAACTTTGTAAAACTTATGTTCGACATGGTATAATTGTGGTGGATGAATGGCCTTTCCCGGGCGGCTTCCTGGCCGACGGGAAAGTCTTTTGTTGACCGCCTGTCACTGGCTGGGTCAACCCGGCCACCACACAGGATTTCAAAAAGGAAACGACCTTGTTCAGACGGCTATTTGGCAAGAAAGAAGAGAAGACCCAGGACGAAGTGCGGCTGGAGGAGAGCCTCCAGAAGACCCGCTCCGGCCTGTTCGGGCGCATCGGCACCCTGTTCCAGGCCAATGAGATCACCGACGAGCTCTGGGAGGAGCTAGAGGAGCTGCTTATCCTGGGGGACGTGGGCATGGAGACCACCATGGAGCTGGTGCAGCGGACCCAGGAGCGGGTGCGCCGGGAGGGCATCAAATCCACCCAGGACGCCTACCTGGTCCTGAAGCAGGAGATGGTGCGCATGCTGGAGCCCACGGAGCCCCTGCACATCGACGAGCCCCGGATCTTGACCGTGGTCTTCGTGGTGGGGGTGAACGGCTCGGGCAAGACCACCACCCTGGGCAAGCTGGCCTACCGCTACAAGCAGCGGGGGCGCAAGGTGGTCCTCTGCGCGGGGGACACCTTCCGGGCCGCGGCCATCGACCAGCTGCGCATCTGGGCCGAGCGGGCCGGCGTGGACATCATCGCCCAAACCCCCGGCTCGGACCCGGCCGCGGTGCTCTTCGACGCCATCCGAGCCAGCCAGGAGAGCCGCCAGGCGGACCTGCTCCTGGTGGACACGGCTGGCCGCCTGCAGACCAAGTACAATCTGATGCAGGAGCTGGAGAAAATGAAGCGGGTGGCGGCCAAGCAGGTCCACAAAGCGCCCCACGAGGTGCTCCTGGTGCTGGACGCCTCCACCGGCCAGAACGCCATCCTCCAGGCCAAAGCCTTCAAGGAGACGGCCGGGGTGACGGGCATCGTCCTCACCAAGCTGGACGGCACCAGCAAGGGCGGTGCGGTCCTGAGCATCCAGAAGATCCTGGGAGTGCCGGTCCGCTTCGTGGGCACCGGTGAGGGGATCGAGGACCTGGCCGAGTTCGACCCGGTGGCCTTCGTGGAGGGGCTTCTGGGCGAATAAACTGGCGAACTGGTCAGGCCGTCATCGAAGGCACAGTCATCGAAGACACAGAGGAAGTGCGAGGAAGAACCATGAGCGAACTGGAAAACCGCATCCACAAACTGATCGAACGCATCGACGCCATCAGGGGGCGTCTTTGACATCCCGGGCAAATGGGAACGCATCGCGGCGCTAGAGAAAGAGACCGCCGCGCCGGATTTCTGGGACGATGCCAAGGCGGCCCAGAAGAAAATGCAGGAGCTGAGCACCCTCCAGGAGCAGGTAAAGGTCTGGGACGAGCTGAAACAGCGGGCCCAGGACATCCTGGAGCTCTACGAGATGGCCGAGGACGACCCGGCTATGCTCACGGAGCTGGAGCAGGAGGTGACGGCCCTGGAGAAGGAGCTGGAGGAGCGGGAGTTCACCCTGGCCCTGAGCGGCAAGTACGACGCCGGCTCGGCCATCCTCAGCATCCATGCGGGGGCCGGGGGCACGGAGGCCCAGGACTGGGCGGCCATGCTTCTGCGCATGTACCTGCGCTGGGCGGAGAAGAAGGGCTACAAGACCACCATCACCGACCTGACGCCCGGGGAAGAGGCGGGCATCAAGAGCGTCACCGTGGAGATCGACGGCCCCTACGCCTACGGCTATCTCAAGGCCGAGAAGGGGACCCATCGCCTGGTGCGCATCAGCCCCTTCGACGCCAGCAAGCGCCGCCACACCAGCTTCGCCAAGGTGGAGGTGATGCCGGTCATCGACGAGGACATCGAGATCGAGATCAATCCCAACGACATCCGCATGGATGTCTTCCTGAGCAGCGGGGCTGGCGGCCAGAGCGTCCAGAAGAACGCCACCGCGGTGCGCCTTTACCACAAGCCCACGGGCATCGTGGTCACCTGCCAGAACGAGCGCAGCCAGACCCAGAACCGGGAGATGGCCCTGAAAATCTTGCGGGGCAAGCTCTACGAGCTAGAGCAGGAGAAGCTGGCCCAGGAGAAAGCCCGGCTCAAGGGGGAGAACGTCCAGGCCGACTTCGGCACCCAGATCCGCAGCTACGTCCTGCACCCCTACCAGATGGTCAAGGATCTGCGCACGGGCGTGGAGACGGGCAATCCCCAGGCCGTGCTGGATGGGGACATCGACATGTTCATCCAGGCCTGGCTCAAACAGCAGGTGGGCGAGGGCGAGACGGCCTAACCCCACAACGGCCCAGGGCGATTGGCACCGTGAACACGAGCGGAAAAACCGACAGAAAGGCGATGGTTCCACGTGGGAGCCATCGCCTTTTTTGATTGGAGCTGTTTGATTGGAATGCTGTTTGATTGGAACGTTGACCGGGGAGATTGGACTGACGAGGAGCGAAAGGACGCTCGGTTTCCCGCACGGCCAGGCAGCCTGGAAGTCCGGTGGAAACGTCCTCTAGGACGAATCCATCAGCTGCCCGGCATTCTCCAGGCGAGGCAGGCGCATGGTGAAGGTGCTCCCATGGCCGGGCTGGCTCTCCACCTGGATCTGCCCGCCGTGGAGCTCCACCACCTCCTGGACGATGCTCAGGCCCAGGCCCGTCCCCGAGATGCCCAGGGCGCTGGCCTGCTCCCCCCGGAAGAAGCGCTCGAAGAGGCGCTCCTGCTCCTCCGGTGGGATGCCGATGCCTGTGTCCTCCACCCGGATCACCACCTCCTGGCCCACCACATCCAGGA
>WGCB01000601.1 GCA_015494005.1 Caldilineaceae bacterium | reverse complement strand
CCATCCACATCGAGGAACTCACCTGCCAGGCCCGGGACACCAAGCTGGGTCCAGAGGAAATCACCGGTGACATCCCCAACGTGGGCGAGGCGGCCCTGGCCAAGCTGGACCAGTCCGGCATCGTCTATGTGGGCGCCGAGGTGAAGGAAGGCGACATCCTGGTGGGTAAGGTCACCCCCAAGGGCGAAACCCAGCTCACCCCGGAAGAAAAGCTCCTGCGCGCCATCTTCGGCGAGAAGGCCTCGGACGTGAAGGATACTTCCCTGCGGGTGAAGTCCGGCGTCTCCGGCACCGTCATCGACGTGCAGGTCTTCACCCGTGACGGGGTGGAGAAGGACGCCCGCGCCCTGGAGATCCAGGAAGCCGAGCTGGAGCGCATCCGCAAGGACATCGCCGACCAGCAGCGCATCATGGAGGAGGATACCTTCGCCCGGGTGGAGAAGATGCTTTCCGGCAAGGTGGCCGAAGGCGGGCCCAACCGCCTCAAGGCCGGTTCCAAGATCACCAAGGGCTACCTGGCCGATCTGGACCGTGACCAGTGGTTCCAGATCCGCCTGCGCAACGAGGAGGCGCAAAAGCAGCTGGAAGCCATTGCCAAGCAGGTGGAGGAGCAGCGCCAGAAGTTCCGTGACTACTACGAGGACAAGAAGCGCAAGCTGTCCACTGGCGACGACCTGGCCCCCGGTGTGTTGAAGATGGTCAAGGTCTATGTGGCCATCAAGCGCCGCATCCAGCCTGGTGACAAGATGGCCGGCCGTCATGGCAACAAGGGTGTTATCTCCCAGATCGTGCCGGTGGAGGACATGCCCTTCGACGAGAACGGCCGTCCCGTGGACATCGCCCTCAACCCCCTGGGCGTGCCCTCGCGGATGAACATCGGCCAGATTCTGGAGACGCACCTGGGCTTTGCCGCCAAGGGTGTGGGCGAGCGCATCGGCGAGATGCTGGACGCCCAGGCCAAGATCAAGGAGATTCGCAAGTATCTCGATCAGGTGTACAACTTCAGTGGCAAGCAGGAAGACCTGGATTCCTTCAGTGACGAGGAGATCCTGGAACTGGCGGCCAATCTGCGCAACGGCGTGCCCGTAGCCACTCCCGTGTTCGACGGCGCCACCGAGGAGGAGATTCGCCATCTGCTGAAACTGGCGGGCCTCCCGGAATCCGGCCAGTGCACCCTGTACGACGGCCGCACCGGCGAGCCTTTCGAGCGTCCCGTCACCGTGGGCTATATGTACATGCTCAAGCTCAACCACCTGGTTGATGACAAGATGCATGCGCGCTCCACCGGCCCCTACAGCCTGGTCACCCAGCAGCCTCTGGGGGGCAAGGCCCAGTTCGGTGGCCAGCGCTTCGGGGAAATGGAGGTCTGGGCCCTGGAAGCCTATGGCGCGGCCTACACCCTGCAGGAAATGCTTACCGTCAAGTCCGATGACGTCAACGGACGGACCCGCATGTACAAGAACATCGTGGACGGTAACCACCAGATGGAGGCCGGTATGCCCGAGTCCTTCAATGTACTGGTGAAAGAAGTCAAATCGCTGGGCATCAACATCGAGCTGGAGCAGGACTGAGGCGCGCCGCGTCCTTGAAGTCGAGCAGCGATACAACGGAGATAGATTCGTGAAAGATCTTTTGAAGATTCTGAAGCAACAGGGGCAGAACGAAGAGTTCGACGCCATTCGCATTGGTCTGGCCTCTCCGGACATGATCCGGTCCTGGTCCTCTGGCGAGGTAAAAAAGCCCGAGACCATCAACTACCGCACCTTCAAGCCCGAGCGGGAAGGCCTGTTCTGCGCCAAGATTTTCGGCCCGGTCAATGATTACGAGTGCCTGTGCGGCAAGTACAAGCGCCTCAAGCACCGGGGCGTGGTCTGCGAGAAGTGCGGCGTGGAGGTGACCCTGTCCAAGGTGCGCCGCGAGCGCATGGGACACATCGAGCTGGCCAGCCCTGTGGCCCATATCTGGTATCTCAAGTCCCTGCCGTCGCGCATCGGCCTGCTGCTGGACATGACGCTCAAGAGCATTGAGCGCATTCTGTATTTCGAGTCCTATGTGGTCATCGATCCCGGCATGACCATGCTGGAGCGCGGCCAGCTCCTGAACGACGAGCAGTACCTGGAAGCCATCGAGGAGAACGGTGACGAGTTCGATGCCCGCATGGGCGCCGAGGCCGTCTATGAGCTGCTTTCCTCCCTGGACATTCCCGCGGAAATCGCCAAGCTGCGAGAGGAGATCGGTTCCACCAATTCCGAGACAAAGATCAAGAAGATCGCCAAGCGGCTGAAGCTGCTGGAATCCCTGCAGGATTCCGGCAACCGCCCGGAATGGATGATTCTCAAGGTGCTGCCGGTACTGCCGCCGGAGCTGCGCCCACTGGTGCCCCTGGACGGTGGCCGTTTCGCCACTTCGGATCTCAACGATCTGTACCGCCGCGTGATCAACCGTAACAACCGCCTGAAGCGCCTGCTGGAGCTCACCGCGCCGGACATCATCGTGCGCAACGAGAAACGCATGCTGCAGGAAGCCGTGGACGCCCTGCTGGACAATGGCCGTCGCGGCCGCGCCATCACTGGCACCAACAAGCGTCCCCTCAAATCCCTGGCCGACATGATAAAGGGCAAGCAGGGCCGCTTCCGTCAGAACCTGCTGGGCAAGC
>WGCB01000600.1 GCA_015494005.1 Caldilineaceae bacterium | reverse complement strand
GCTATCCACAGGACAGGGCCTCTCGAGCTGTTGCGTTTCGGCTTGGGACAAGGGGAGCACCGCATGGATGCAGATGAGCTCATGGGACAGACAACCTCCGTTCGCAGTATAGGAGGTTGAACAGCCCAATTCGGTCTGCCAGCGGTACGGGTTGCGTATGCGAATGGGGTTACGGAGGTGTTACGGAGATCCAGCCGAAGGATGCCGGCGCCGCCAAAACGTTGCGGTCCCCGGCGGCAGGGAGAGTTCCCATCACCGGGGACCGCAACACACTTCTTGCCCTATGCGGCGCTGACAACACTATCGAACCAGGTTGACCAGCTCCTCCAGCATCCGGTCGCTGGTGGTGACCACCCGGCTGTTGGCCTGGAAGCCTCGCTGGGCTCGAATCATCTCACTGAATTCCAGGGTCAGATCCACGTTGCTCATCTCCAGGAAGCCCGCATTGATCTGGCTGCGTTCACCGGCCGTGCCCACCTGGGGTTCACCCGAGTTGACGCTCACCGTGTAGCCGTTCTGGCCAGCCTTGATCAGGCCGCCCGGGTTGACAAATTCGGCGATGGCCAGCTGGCCCAAAGTCTTGAGCAGGCCGTTGCTGTAGACGGCGATCACTTCCCCGGACTGAGTGATGTTGAAGTCGATCATCTCGCCCGGCGCCCGGCCATCCTGGTTGGTCACATAGAGCCGATCTCCCTGGACCGCGTTGAGCTGGCTCACATTGGAGAAGTTGAGGGTGACGGTCTGGTTGGCCGCGCCATTGCTCGGCGTCACAGCGAAGTCGAGCTTGCCATCAGCCGGGGTCTGAAGCTCGCCCTGGGCCGTGAACGTCAAGGTGGCTGGCGTGGGGGCCGCCGGCAGAGAGATGGTGGTGTCGGTGGTGCTCAGCCCCACAGACCAACTGTTGTTGGCGGTCTTGGTCAGGGTCACGGTCATGCCGTGAGGATTGCCCAGGCTGTCGTAGAACTGGGCGTTGCTGGTGATGGTGTCCCCCACAGCGGAGGAGGAGTTGAGGTTGCCGGCCATGGTGATGTTCTCGGTGGCAATAGCCGTCATGGGGGCGCCCACAGGGATCATGAGATCCTCGATGGGGGCGGCGGTGTCCACCGTGCCATTGGCGTCGGCCAGCCATCCCTGAACGCGCATGCCCGTGCTCAGGTTGACCAGAGCGCCGTCTGCGTCCAGTCCCAGGGCCCCGTCCCGGCTGTAGACGTTGCCTTCTGGGCTGGAGTAGATGAAGAATCCAGACCCGGTGATGGCCAGGTCCTGGGAACGCCCGGTGTTCTGGAGGATCCCCTGGGCCATGTTGTTGGAGACGCTGCCGATGAGCATGCCCAGACCGATCTGGCGCGGGTTGATGCCGCCCAGGGTGTCTGTGGGGCCGGAGCCCTTGTTGAAGGTGCGGCTGAGCATGTCCTGGAAGATGATGCGACTCCCTTTGTAGCCAACCGTGTTCATGTTGGCAATGTTGTTCGCCAGAACATTCATGAAGGTTTGGTGATTCCGCATAGCGGAGGCAGCGGTGAGAATGCTTGACATGGGTTACCCTCTTTCGATGTACAGTCGGTTGTGTCACGAAGGCCGTGACGGCGACAAGTTTGGGTAGACTTCCTACAAGAGGGCCAGCCTACCGGTCGGAAACGGTCAAACGGAGCGAACTATCAGGCCACGACGGCGCTGTCGATGTTGGTGAAGACACGGTTGCTGCCGCTGGTAGCGCCCAGAGCAGTCACGACGGTGCGGTTCTGCACGTTGACCACCAGGGCTACGCCGTCCAGCACGACCAGAGACTGCCGAGCTCCTCTGGCGGCAGCCGCGTCCACGGCTTTGGCCAGGCGTTGCCCTTGCTCGGGCCCCAGGGAGATGGCCCGTTTCTCCAGCCGCTGCTGGGCATGCTTGCTGAAGTGAACCGGGAACTCCCCTGGAGGCAACGGCCGATCCTGAGCCTGCTGCGCCTGTTGTCGCAGGTGCTGCTGGCGGAGGATCCGGGCAAAGCCTTCTGCATCGGGACTGGCCCCTTTGCGGCGACGCACTGGGCTTTCGCTGCCGGTGGTGGATGGGGTTGGATTGATGCCTTTGGTTCCTTCAAGCATGACGAACTCTCCCCGGAGTACCTGGGTGGCTGCACGAACATCTGGATGCGCTTTCCATCACTCCACACTCACGATCTCATCCAGGCGCACCTCCTTGTCCCCCACCTGGAGCAGGACTTCCCCGGAGATCATCCGCACTTGCTCCACCAGCCCAGAGATCACCCCATCGTCGGGGGTGTTGGCCTGGATGTGCCGGCCGATGAGCTGGGATCCCTGGGCCAGTTGCTGGCTTGCCGTGCTCTCCGCCAACCGATCGTTCATCTCCCAGAGCTGCTCCAGCATGGTCAGCTGGGCCAGCTGGTTGAAAAACTGGGCGGTGTCCATGGGGCTCAGAGGATCCTGGGAGCGCATCTGCAGGAGAAGCAACTCCATGAACTTGTCTTTTTCCTTCTTGGGTTGCGTCTGTGTCGGCCCTTGGGGCAGCGTGCCGCCCGGGCTGTTTTCCAGATAGGTGATGCTGTTCACGATGGTCGTCCTCGCTAGAACGGTGCTTTCCTTTCCATTCCGCCTCGAAAAGGCTCAGATGTAGAGATCCAGGCCGTGGGTTCCTTTGCCCCGGATCGGCCCGCCACCAGCAGCGAGTGGCCCACCATCTTCGCCGCTCAGGGACCCAGTTCCGTAAGCGGGAACGAACTCCCCTCGCCGGTGCGATGATGGATTCCCCTGGCCAGGGTCGCCGTACCCGAAGAAGGGCGTCCCCTGCTGTTGGGAGCGGGGGTCCACATCGCTTCCCATGCTGCTGATGGACGTTTTCATCTGGTGAAAAAGCTGACTACGGCCATTTTCGTCCCAGATCTTCTGCGAACTGGCCACTACTCGCAGGTCCCCCACCTTGACACCCTGGTCTTCCAGGCCGAGGCGCAAAGCGTGGAGCTCCCGGTTGAGCAGATGGCCGGTGTCGTTCTGCTCGGCCCGGAGGGAAAGATGGAGCTGGCCATCCTGGAAGCGAAGTTCGATCTGCACCTTGCCCAGGTCACGGGGCTCCAGCTGCAAGGTGGCCCGATTCTCCCCTCGCTCCAGGCTGATCCGCACCTGCTGAAGGACCTGCTCTTCTGGCGTTGCTGGAGGGGCAGTGCTTGTATTCGTGCTCTCCGATACACGGGAGGTCGGCGCTCCTCCTTGGACTGTGTCGAGCACTGCCCCGTTCACAGCCGAATCAAGCTGTATGGGTTCCGCAGTCCGAACACGGGGGAGAGCCCCTTCCTTGGCCCCTCGCTCTGGGGCCTTGGCGGAAGGCTGTTCCTTGCTGGCGTCACCCTCCATCCCCAGGGAAGCCGCTTGGTTCATGGGCCCTCCCTCGTTCCCTACTGCAGGGCTAGGCTCAGGCATTTCTGCCTCCATGGCCAAGTTCAGTTTGTCCTGGGGTGGCCCAGTTGGCGGCGTCCCATCCACCTGGCCCTCCGGCGCCGTTTGCTCCGTGAGGGGAGCGGCGTAGGCAGAGAACTGCCCTTGGACAGTCTCAGCCTTGTCGGTCCCCTGCGCCGGCTGCTGGAGAGGAGCCTTGGAGAGGTCAGCCAGGCCCTCCGACGCCTGGGCCTTACCCTCTGTCGCCAGGGAAAGTCCGACACCGATGCCGTCACCCGCAGGCACTGCCTCGCTCTCGAGGGCGGCTTGGGGCGTTCCCTCCGATGCCGGTTCCGTTTCCAGGGTCGGCTGCAGGAAAGGCCCTCCCAGGCCCGCCAACATGGCCATCACGGATTGGAACAGCGCCGGATTCTGCTCGGGCTTGCCAGGCGCTGCAGCATCCCGGCCGCCCGGCCCCGTCACTTGGGGCTCTGGTCCCATGGCTACAGGTTGCATGTGGACATCTTTCCTCCTTTCTGTGCGGAACTTTCTGTGTGGAAAACTGGGTAAACCACTCGGTTTGAGGCGAACAGCGACAACTATCTTGCCTCTGGCATGTCCGCCTTGTCAGGCGCCCCCAGAGCGGAGATAGCTCGGGACACCGACTGGAGGCCTCCGAAGAGGCGGGCATGCAAGGAATGGATCTAGCGGCTCTCTTGCGCCACCATGCGGAGAAGGGCGAGTTTCTTGCTGGCCAGGGTGGAGATCGCCTGGTAACGCAGCGCAGTCTCGGCCAGGATCACCATCTCGCGCTCCACATCCACATTGTTGCCATCTCGACGCAGGGTGTTTTGGGTTCGCTTGTAGGCTACAGGTGCCAAAGAATCGATGTCGGCGCCCAGACGCCCACTGTTATCGAGGTGTAGGGGGCTCGTTCGGGCCAAGGGCAAGGAAGAGGAACTGTCGGGCAGCATCTTGCGCAGATACGACTCGAACTTGACATCCACAGCCTTGTAGTTCGGCGTCTCCACATTGGCGACATTGTTGGCCACGGCAGTCTGACGAGCAGACAAGGCATCCAGGCCTTTTTCCAGCAAACGAAGTGTGGTGTCTTTGGCGATGCTCATTTCTCAACTCCTCCTGCTAGGCCGAGAAATCGACCCCCTGGCCTGTTTCTCCCTGGTAAAAGGAGAGCACACGCTGCACGTAGGTCTGGGTTTCAGCGATGGGTGGCACGTCCTGGTAGCGCGCTACCGTGCCTGGGCCGGCGTTGTAGGCCGCCAGAGCCAGACGGACATCCCCGTGAAAGCGGCGAAGCTGCTGAGCCAGGTAAGCCACCCCGCCATCGATGTTCTGGGCCACGTCGAAGCTGTCTTCCACACCCAGATCCGCGGCCGTGGCGTCCATGAGCTGCATGAGCCCTTTTGCGCCGGCATGGCTCACCGCCTCTGGATCGAAGTTCGACTCCACCTTGATCACGGACTTGACCAACTGGGGATCGACCCCATATTTGGCCGAGGCCTGTTCGATCAACGCATCGAACTGGGTGACAGGGACCGAAGTGGCGCCCTGACGCTGGGGTCGAACCGACTGCGGATACTGTTCTGTCACTCGTTTCTGCAGACGCTCCAACAGGCGCTGCAAGATCACCTGCTGGATATCCATGGCCAACCAATTGAGCATGACATTCTTCCCTTCCAGGCAGCATCCTTTGGACGTGGGGGATACCGGACGGAGTGCCACCCCCACAGACGATCGAGTGAGGAAGAAAAGGGCTCACTGGACCCGTCCACCCAAAAGTGTAGACTGGCCCCAGGTTGCGCTCCATCATATAGCTGTAATTTTTCCGTTACAGCGGGCAAGGAAGAGGGACAGGGAAGACAGGCGAGGGAATTGAGGGGCTACGACTTGGAATTGCTGTGAAAATAGCGGGCGATGTTGAGATCGTCCAGCGCCTCCGCTTCGCGTTTCTGCAGGCGCGTCCGCTGTTCAGCCATCGCGTACTCCCGCAGTTTTTCGAAGGTCTTGCGCTCCTTCAGAGCTTCCGCCAGACGTTCCCGGACGTCTGCGACCTCCGACTCGGCATGGACGATCTGCTCGTCCACGTCCACCAGGGCCTGCTCCAGGAAATCCAGGTACTGATAGGTCTGGCGCACAGCGTGGATAGGCAGCCCTTTCTCCATTTTGACCCGAAGTTCATCCGCCACTCGGGTGTGGGTTTCCCGGAGCCGGACTCGTTCCTGGCGCAGGCGTCGCAACGCCTGCTGCTTGTGCGCCATCTCCAGGCGCAGATCATCTACTCGACGGGTTTTGTAGTCCAACAGAGTTTGGAACCGAAACGGGGAGGCCATTTCTCACCTCTTATCAGGCCGATTCGGGCGACGAGGTTTCGAGCACCTCGGCCGGTTCCTCGAAAATGGCACAGAGTTCCGCCACCGTCTCCTGGAAAGAGGAAGGCGAGGCCGCGTCCTGGCGTAGGAAGCGGCGGATAGGCTCCAACACCTCCAGGGCCCGGTCGATGCGATGGTTGCTGCCCGGTGCATAGGCGCCGATGTTGATCAGATCTTTGGCATCCTCGTAGACTGCCAGCGCCTCCCGCAGCTGACCAGCCGCCCGCAGGTGTTCCGGACTGGCTAGATTGGTCATGAGACGGCTGGCGCTGTGCAACACGTCAATGGCTGGATAGTGGTTCTCTGCGGCCAATGCGCGAGTCAGCATCATGTGTCCATCCAGAATCCCCCGAGCTGCGTCGGAGATGGGCTCGTTGAAGTCGTCGCCCTCCACCAGCACAGTGTAGAAGGCAGTGATGGTGCTGGAAAGGCCGGCGCCAGTCCGCTCCATGAGCCGGGGCAGCAGCGCAAACACGCTGGGCGGATAGGCTTTCATGGCCGGTGGCTCTCCCACGGCCAGCCCCACCTCCCGCTGGGCCATGGCGAAGCGGGTGACGCTGTCCATCATGAAGGTGACATCCAGGCCCATGGTATCCCGGAAGTACTCGGCGATGGCCGTGGCCACCCACGCCCCTTTGATACGGATGAGGGGAGCTACGTCGCTGGTGCTGACCACCACCACGGAGCGGGCCAGCCCCTCCGGTCCCAGGTTGTGTTCGATGAACTCCCGCACCTCCCGGCCCCGTTCACCGATGAGGGCGATGACGTTCACATCCGCGGAGGCGTTGCGGGCGATCATGCCGAGCAAGCTGCTCTTGCCCACGCCGCTGCCAGCAAAGATCCCCACGCGCTGGCCTTTGCCCACGGTGATCAGCCCATCAATGGCCCGAACCCCGGTGCTCAGCACATCCTGGATGGGTCTTCGCTCCAATGGATGGGGAGCCTGGTTGTTGATGGTGACAAAATCCTCGGCCTGTATGGGTCCCTTGCCGTCGATCGGGTTGCCAAGGCCGTCCAAAACCCGCCCAAGCAGGCCCGGCCCCACAGGGACATGGAAGAGATTGCGGGTGGCGATGACAGGACTCCCTGGCTGGATGCCGGCCATCTCGCCTAGGGGCATGAGGAGAGTGTAGCCTTTGCGGAACCCGACCACTTCCGCGGCGATAGTGGCCTGGTCGTCGGCTGTGTGGACCCAGCAGAGCTCACCGAGCTGAGGAGCGATCCCTTCGGCTTCGATGGTGAGACCGATCACCTGGACCACTTGCCCACGGTGCTGCAGGGTGTTTACTTCCTGGACCAAGCGGCGATAGCGGGAGAGATCCAACTGGACTACAGGCGGAGTGTCGGTGCTCACAGCTCCACCTCCAGCGCGTCCACGATGGCCCGGATCTGGGTGGACAGGCGGGCATCGATGGTGGCCGGGCCACACTCAACCACGCAGCCGCCCGGTTCGATCTGAGGGTCCCGCACCAGCGTCCATTGATCCGGTTCACCCTGGGACAGAAGCGTGTGGACATCCTCGGCCTTCTCCTGCCAGAAGACCTCCAGGTAGGTGGCATCGTCGGGGTGCACGCGCAGACGGAAAGGCCCAGTGACGGTCAACTGGTCCAGGGCCTGGGCCACAGTGTGGACCACCACGGAGCGGTGCTGTTGGGCCAGCAGGCCGATCACCTTTTCGGCGATGGTCATGGCGAGCTGGACCACTTCTGGCTCGGCCTGGGAGAGGACTGTCGCCCGTTCCTGTGCGACGGAGCGCAAGAGATCCTCGATCCGCTGCACCGTGGCTGCCATCTGCTGCTCTGCCTGTTGTTGCCCGTCCGCCAAGCCCTGCTGGTACCCTTCGTCGTAGCCTTTGGCCTGGGCCTCGGCCTGGATGATCTGGGCCTGTTCCGTAGCCTGGCGCAGGAGCTCGTCCGCCTCGGCCTGAGCCTGGGCCATCAGCTGCTCCATCTGCTGGCGGCACTGTACCATGTCGGCCTGGCGTTCCTCATCGGACAGGTTCTGATCGTCGCGGTTCTCCTCCGAAACCTGCACAGCCTGGCCCGGTTGATAGCGGCGGATAGGACGGACGACGGGTGGCATACACGGTTCCTGGTAAACGACTGGGCATTCGCCGATGGAGTTATGGTCGGTGGCTTACAGCGCGCAGAGGGTTGCAGGTCCTGGCGCCTGTGGAGATGGAGAGACGACGCCATGCACCCATCAAATCAGCATGTCGTCGGAGCCACCTCGAGAGATAACGATCTGCTCCTCCTGCTCCAGCCGACGCACGATCTTGACGATGTTCTTCTGGGCCTCCTCGACGGCTGTCAAGCGCACAGGGCCCATCACGGCCAGATCCTCCTGGATCATCCGGGCCGCCCGTTTGGAAATGCTCTGGAGCAGCACCTCCCGGACATTCTCCGGAGCGCCGCGCAGCGCCAGGAGCAGGTCCTTCTTGTCCACCTCGCGCATGACCAACTCCAGGCTGCGCTTGTCCAGCATGATCAGGTCCTCGAAGACGAACATCTGGGACTGAACCTGGTCGGCCAGCTCCGGATTGATGGTGGTGAGCTCCGACATGATGGTCTTCTCGGTGGTTCGATCCACATGGTTGAAGAGTTGCACCAGGTAGTCCACTCCACCCATGTGCTGCTCGCCTTGCTGATCTTTGGGCAGAATGGAGGAAAGCTTCTGCTTCACCCCGGCCTCCACCGTGCGCACCACATCCGGGGAGATGCGATCCATCATGCCGATGCGGTTGATCACCTCCGTGCGCCGCTCCTCGGGCAGGGCACTGAAGATGCGCGCAGCCACCATGGGGGGCAGGTGGGCCAGGATCAGGGCGATGGTCTGAGAGTGCTCTTCCTGCACCACTCGGGCCACGTGAACCGGCTCGATATCGGCCAGGAAATCGAACGGGCGATCGGCGTCCCGGTGGGTGATGCGGCTGAGCAGCTCTTCCGCCCGTTCGCGCCCCAGGGCCTGGGAAAGGACCTTGCGAGCAAACTCCACTCCACCCACGTTGAATTGGCGGCGGGCCTCGATCTCCTGGATGATGTCCTCGGTGATCTCTTGGCGTAGCTCGGGTGGCACGGCTTCCATGGTGGAGATGGCGTAGGTCAGGCGCTCCACCAAGTCGTCGGGCAGATTGCGCATCACCTCGGCGGAGAGGCCTGCCCCGAGAACCACAAGGACCACGGCGGCTCGCTTTTCACTCTCGGTCAGTTTCTGAAGGGTGGCAGTCGGTATCATGGCTTGACGTTTACGTCCTATGGGATGGGAAAAGCGGACGAGGGACGGTTTGGCAAAGGGGTCGCTAGCCGGTGACTGGCGCCTTCTTCGGCTTCTGCTTCACCCAGTCTTTCAAGATGGTGGCGATCAGCTCCGGGTTGCGCCGAGCCACGGCCCGCAAACGCATCTCCCCTTCATCTGGGGAAGGGAGTTTCAGCCACTCCTCAAGCTCTTCCTCGCTGAGGGCCGGTGGCGGTTCGCTGGCCTGGCCGTAGGCGTTGCTGGCCGCCTGTTGAAGGCTGGCCGTGGCCTGCTGGCCATCGGGCAGGGCCGGGACGTCCGGCTCGATCACGTAGGGAAGCATGCGCTTCTGCATGTCCGAGAAGAGCTTCCACGCAAAGAAAAGGATAGCGCCCAGCCCAAGAAGCAGGGCCACGATGGTGCCGATCCGGATGTAGAAATCTCGTTGGGCCATCTCTTCCAGGGCAGCGGCTTCTTGGGTCAGCAGGACATCGTTGAACGCGATCCGCTGGACGGTGACCTGATCCCCTCGCTCCTCGTTGAACCCCACTGCGGCCTTGACCAGGGCCTTGACCTTGTCCACTTCCTCTTCGGCCAGGGATTCATCCACAAGCACGGCAACGCTCACTCGTTCTACCCGCCCCGGCTGCCGTTGGATGTTCTTGATCTCTTTGGAAACCTCGTAGTTGACCACAGACTCCTGGTTCGAATACTCGCCAACACCCCCTGCGGCATCCCCGGCTTGATAGTTGGGAACATCATCGGCTGGTGCGTTGGCATCCACACCTGGCACACCCTCCGCAGCGGAGGCCGGAGCCCCCTTCCAACTCTCCTGCTTCTGCTGGGTGCTGCGCACCACGCTGCCCACCTCCCCAGCAGGGGCCACAGTTTCCAGGGTGGACTCCTCCCGGTCCCAGTTCATCTCCACATTGACCCGGACCACTGCTTTCTGCGGTCCGAGGGCTCGATCCAACATGGCCTGGATCTTGCTTTGGCTTTCCACCTCGTAGCTACGCTGGATCTGCAGCTGGTTGCCTGTGGCCGCCATCACGCTCATTTCTGCGGAGGCTTCGGGGGACTCGTAGACGTTGCCTTCGGTGTCCACAATGGAAACGTTTGAGGGTTCCAGCCCTTCCACGCTGTTGGCCACGAGGTAGCGAATGGCCTGCACTTGACTGTTGGACAGGCGAGCGCCCGAGGCCGGCTTAAACATCACCGAAGCCTTGGGATCCTCTTGTTGATCTGCGAAGAGGCTCTCCTCTGGGAGCACAATGTGCACCCGGGCCACCTCGACTGTGTCCAGAGCCATAATGGTGCGGCTGAGCTCACCCTCCAAAGCCCGCTGGAAGTTCACTTTCTGCATGCGTTCGGTCATGCCGATGCCGCTCAGGCCACTTTGGTCGAAGAGCTCGAAGCCGACCACCCCTCCTTTAGGCAGGTTCTGTGCCGCCAGCTTCAGGCGTACGTTGGCGACATCCTTGGCGGGCACCTCGATGGCTGTCCCCCCGGCGACCAGTTGATATGGGATGCCTGCAGATTCCAGCTCTTTGACGATGGCCGCGGCATCCTGCTCGTTCAGCCCTTGATAGAGCAAAGCATAGGAGGGCTCTTTCATCCAGAGGCTGAAAAGCAGGGCCATGGCCACCCCGGAAACCAGGATGGCCACACCAGCGAAACGTTGCCAGGGAGCCAGCTGCCCCCATGTCTCTTGGAACTGGGCTCGTAGATTATCCATGGACGATCATGCGCTTGTTGAAGGAGGAAAGTGGAGAGACGAACAGGGCAGCCACTTAGATCTGCATCCGCTGGATCTCTTGGTAGGCCTCGATGACCCGGTTCCGCACCTGCAGGGCCAAATTCAAGCCGATAAAGGATTCTTCCATCTGCAGCATCACCTGGTGCAGATCCACAGGTTCGCCAGCCAGCAACTTGAGGGCGCCTGCATCGGCGGCTTTCTGGGACTGGTCCAGCTCAGCGATGGCGTTGCTTAACGTTTCACCGATCCCCTCGGCCATTCGAGCGGGGCTGCCGCTGGGAGAAGAAAGCCGTTCCAGGCGATTGTCCATCCGCCCCATGGCTTCCAACGCCTGGGCTACCCCCTGCGTTTTGGTGATCATACAGCCATCCTCCTTCGGTAGTGAATGACACACGAAAATCAATGCCACATGAAACGACGAAAAACAAGGAACAAGGTTACTGTCCGATCTGCAGTGCCGATTGGAGCATGCGTTTTGCCGTCTGGATCACCGTGACATTGGCCTGGTAGGCCCGGCTGGCTGCCATCAGATCGACCATTTCGGTGGCCACGTCCACGTTCGGGTACTCCACGAAGCCGTCCTCATCCGCGTCCGGGTGGGAGGGCTCATAGACCCGAAGTGGACCGGAATCGTCCTCCATGACCCGGGCCACCCTAACCCCCGCCAATCCCTTCATATCCCCATAGTCGAGCTTGCTGCGCAGGCGCTGAATCGGCGGCAGCTTCCCTTCTCGGGCTCGAAAGACCACCTGCTTGCGCTTGTATGGCCCTCCTTCGGCAGTGCGGGTGGTTTGGCTGTTGGCCACGTTGTTGCTGATCACGTCCATGCGCAGGCGTTCGGCGGTCAAGGCCGACGCGCTGATCCGTAATGCACGGGAAATGCTCATCTAGACCTCCTGTTTCAGCAGATCCACCAGTGGGCTACGGGAACCGCCCCGGAAAAGGGCCTGATGGTCCCAGGAGCGGTCTGGAGCCCCCTGCCCTGACTCGTTCGCGATGATCCAGTAGGTGTAGGCGAAGTAGTAGTCCTCCCGTTGCGGAAGGTAGTTGTAGGCCTGGGCCACCACCTGAACAGCCTCCTCCTCCGAAAGCGTATCCCCGGGATAGATGCCGGCCTCGGTGCCGATCTGGGGCATGCTACGGCCCAACTCCTCCTGCACGATGCGATCGTAATCCCGCACCCGCAGGTGCGCGCGCCCATAGTTATGCACACTCAGCCAGCTTCGATCCAATACACCTGTCTCGCCCCGTCGCTTGATCTCCTGCAGGCCTTCCCGCAGGAACTTCAGATCGTCCATGTCCCCAGGAGCGGCGCCTGGAGCCAAGCCCGGGGTGGGGCTCAGGGAACCGAAGCCTGGATAGCCGCCGGCTTCGATCACAGCTTTGGCCGCTGGCAACCATTTGTCGACGTAGGCCTTGGGGTCCGGGGCCTGGCCCTGGTTTTCGATGCGCAGGTTGGGCTCGTTGTAGAGCTGATAGTAGTTGACGCCGAGGGCTTTGTAGTGCCGCACCAGGGAAGACAGGTCACCGCTGATGCGCGCCCCGCCGTCCGTGTAGATCCGCATGACCGGTTCGATGCCATTTTCCACCAGCTTCTTGACCAAATAGTCATTGGCGCCCACGTTGGTGCCATCGTTCAGGAAGGTGACCCACTTGATGCCCATATCAACCGCTTCCTGGACGTATTTGTCAATCACCTGAGGGGCCTGTCGGGTAGTGGGGATCCAGTGGATGCCGCGGCCGTTGTCTGCTGGCGGCCGGGGGAAGGCAGATAACGGCAGAGGGGAAGCATTCTGCGCCCCTCGATTCGGGCCAGCAACGGCCAGATCCCTCTCGATTCGTCGGGGCAGAACAGCCACGCCCGACAGGTTACCCAACGGGGGGTCCACAGCCTGGCCCTGAGGAGCTGCACCGGCTCCTGAAACAGCGGTGTTCTGCCTGGGATCCACTGGCAGGGTGTTAACAGGGGGTGCTACCTGCGGAGGCCTCTGAGAAGGCTCCTGAGAAGACCTCGGAGAGGGCTCAGCGCCTTGTCTGGGAAACCATTGAGCCATCATGAAGAGAGGCAGGCTCGTGGATGAAGGCTGCTGTAGGAAGCTCAGCTGCTCGGCGCGGCTGGGGGTGGGCTGAAAGGCCGCCATGGCCATCCTCTGGGTGTTCTGACGGATGGTGGCTGCCAGCAACCGGGCAAAATCGGCGCTCATCCCCCCAGAGACAGGAGCTTTACTCTCCGGAACAACGGTTGTGTCGTTTTGGTTGCCAAGCGTGCGCAGTGGATCCATGGTGACGATCAGACAGGTAGTGCCGTTTGCCTTCGACAGGGAAGAGAGGCAGTGCCCCAGAGTTCTGACGTCATTATAGAGAGCTCCAAGCGAAGCGAGCATAAAACATGCATAATCTCAACGTAAAACAGGCTGCCCCAATGCCTGTGCAGGAAAAACCATGACAGTCCCAGACTTCAGCGGCACCAGCTCAACTTCGACTCCGGCGGCGTGGCCCAGCTCCACTTCACTTCCACCCGGGATGGCGCCTACAGCGGCCAGGTGGACACCGCCGCCGACGCCGGGAGCGCCATGGGCCGTTCAGAGCTGCGCTGACAAATTGGTATCTTTCAGATGAGTTCGCAGCAGATCACTCTGAGGAACCCGCTTTGGCCCAGAGGTACCATGTTGCTCCTGTACAAGACAGTCGATAGAGGATAGTGACACACGGTATCGGTTCACTCGAGTGGACAAAGGAGGTCGAGCTACAAAAATCGCCGAACACGTTGTTCACAGCCAGTTCTCAGAGCGGAGTCGAGGCTGAAACTGGTCCAGATGAAAAAGAAGACTCAAACCGTGCTGCTTTTTGTTTTTTCAAACGCACTATCCTAAAGACCCCAACTATCTAAGAAAGGAAAAGAACCATGGCAGTCGCAGACTTCAGTCGAATCAACAGCAACATCGGCGCCCTGAACGCCCTGAACAGCCTCAACAGCGTCAACAAGCGCCTGGGCATGCACCAGCTCCGCCTGGCCACCGGCCGCCGTATCAACAACGCCGAGGACGACCCCGCCGGCCTCACCATCGCCACCACCATGCGCCAGCGCAACGAAAATCTCAAGGTGGCCATGAACAACATCGGGGACGCCAAGAACCTCATGAGCGTCGCCGAGGGAGGCCTCAACAAGATCCAGGACATCCTCCTGGAGATGCGCAACAAGGCCGAGCAGGCCGCCAGCGACACCCTGGGCGCCAGCGAGCGCAGCGCCATCCACCAGCAGCTGGTGGAGTACACCGAAGAGATCAACGACATCGTCGACCAGACCACCTGGAACGGCAAGAAGCTCCTGGATGGCCTGACCGCCTTCACCGGCAACCAGATCACCTTCCAGACCGGCGCCGAGGCCGGCGAGACCACCGCCCTGACCAGCAGCGACCTGGGCGCCGTGGACTCCAAGTCTCTGGGCATCGGCGGCAGCGGCACCACCGCCACCAAGGGCAAGATCGTCCTGACCGAGTCCACCGGCGCCGCTGCTTCCGCTACGGCTGGCAGCGTGAACAGCTCCTTCGCCACCGCCGCCGTGACGGGCAACGAGCTCTCCACTGGTGACTACTACGTCCAGGTGACCCTGGGCTCTTCCACCGGTGCCAGCAGCACGGTGAAGCTCTTCACCAAGAGCGGCACCCAGCTCAACTTCTACTCCGGTGGCGTGGCCCTGGCCTCGAAGAAACTGAATGTCACCGCCGCTGGCGCGAGCTTGAACCTGGGCAACGGTGTCTCGGTCACCATCGACCTGGACGACTTCTCCGCCCCCACAGCCGGCGACGTGGCCCAGCTTCACTTCACCTACACCCGGGATGGCGCCTACAGCGGCCAGGTGGACACCGCCACCAACGCAGAGACCGCCATGGGCAAGCTGGACAGCGCCATCGACGCCGTTTCCGAGCGACTCCAGGCCCTGGGCGCCCTGGGCAGCCGCCTCAGCTTCAAGGAAGAGGCCCTCTCTTCGGCCCAGGTCAACACGGAAGCCGCCTTCAACCGGATCATGAACGCCGACATGGCCATGAACCAGCTGGAAGCCACCAAGTACCAGATCCTCCAGCAGACGGCCACCTCCATGCTGGCCCAGGCCAACCAGGCCCCTCAGGGCATCCTCTCCCTGTTCCGGTAAGCCGCACAGAATCAGACACCGGTCTGAAGCATATATCCACATCAAATCGGGTGGGCTTGAGCCCACCCGATTTGATGTTTGCACCCGTTATCCCGAAATATCCTGTACCCGTCCTCGCCCATACCGGTAGCCGCTCTCTGACCATTCCTCGCACCGAATCGGACACCTTGCGAAGCATCCGCAACGCCATTACACAGACGCAAAGTACTGTAAGGATTTCGGGCAAAATTAGTACCAGGCGGCTATGGCCTGTCTCTTATACACATCTGACGCTGC